>NZ_CAUGIN010000007.1:0-114282 GCF_959599685.1 Lachnoclostridium phocaeense | reverse complement strand
GGCAACTACGCCCCTTGTGGACTTTCACCACAGACTGACGGCATGCCCGTCATACGGCAAAAAGACAGCGGATCGTACTCTTCCGCTGTCTTTTTTGTATCTAAAATCCCATCTGCTCACTTTCCGGTCCGCTGCTCCAGGACAAGCCTGTACATCCTGGAAATATTTTTCGCGTAGGCTGTCAGAAAGTAGGACAGCTCATGCCCTTCCAGCTGCTCCCTCATCGTTTTTTCCGCTCCAGCAGACAGAGAGGAATGCCGATCTTAAAGAGGAGAGAGGCGAACAGCAGCAGCGCTGTACATGCAGATGCAGCCATCTTGCCGCCCCTGGTCTTTCCGATCTGATTTCTCAGCTGTATGACCCTGTCCTCCAGCGTCTCTTTCCTCTTGCCAGCTGTCTCCAGGACAACTTTGACAAGGGCAAAAAGCTGGACTGCCAAAAAGACCCCCGCCAGGGTATCTCTGACCCTGCTCCCTGTTCCCTTTATGACCGCCCATCCACTGGCTGCCACAGAGATGCAGGTGGCAACGTGATGCAGGCATACAACAGCTTGTACTTTTCTCTCCATTTTCATGATCCAACATCCTCCTGTGATCATATATATGCGCCTGTTTTATCTTTTATGACACGATCTCCCATTTTTTCAAAAGTTCTTCCAGTATCTGCGCCGCATCCTCCACACATGCCATACAGCAGGGAAGGGGCTGGGGGCCATCCTCTGTCTTCAAGTCACGGCAGTACAGAGAACCCCTCTTCTCTTTGAAGAGCTCTGCAGCCTCCTGAAATTTAGCGTATGTATCCAGCTTTGTGCGGGTTGGATCCTCCATATCCCCGGCACTGTTTGCCAGGCTGATGATGAGGAACATGCCCATGACAGCCCCGCATGTGTCTTTCAGTCCGCCTATACCGGACCCGAAACCCTCTGTCAGGCGGAACATGTCCTCCCTGCTCACCCCGTACTTTTCACAGACCGTGCAGGCAACGGACTGACAGCAGTTATAGATCTTGTTAAAATTTTCTGCTGCCTTCTCTCTAAGCCTCAGTTCCTCCACTTTGCTCCTCTCCTTCCTCTTCCGTTTTTGCCGTCTCCCGTGGATGCAGGAACTGAGCCGCATCCTTTACAAAGAAAAGCCTGTTCCCATATTTTTCCACAAAGGTAAAGGCTGCCCGGGCAGCGGCTTCATTTCCGCAGTCCTGCTCCAGCACCGCCTGCTGCCAGGCTCTTCCCACCTTGGTCCACAGATCCGCGCCGCCTTTGTCAGACAGATGGAGCCACTCCTGATAAAACCGCCAGGCGGATTCATAGTCCTTGTTGGCTCTCGCCCGCTTCAGATTGTTCACCGCACAGAGGATCTGCATATTTTTTGCGTCCTGTTTGCTGCTGATCCTACGCTGAAACTCGTTTTCCAGCTCTCTTACCTTGTCGCCCATGCCAAAGCGAAAGTACAGACTGCTTTTGAGCATATAGTAATTCAGCCGGTTGGTCTTTTTAAATGACCCCGGATCTGTGTGCATGATGGTATCCATCGCCTGCTGAAAATTCCCCTGGTAATACTGGGCTATGGCAAGGTTCAGCTGCTTCAGATTTTCGTTCCCCATAAAGCCTATATGGTAGACGCAGGCCTCAAAAAGGTAGGGGTCGCATTCTTTCTGCAGCGCCCCGTAGATCCAGGAAATTCCTGTCTTTGCCACCAGCGCCAGAATGCCCAGAACGGCAAAATGCACGACGATGACGCAGATCTGCATCATCCCTCTCCCGTATGCCCGCATCCAGGCCTGCATAGGGAACACGCCAAAGATCATATAAAGAAGGTGGATAACAACCAGCGCGTAAGCCGCCCAGCCCAGACACTGCCTGATGCGGCAGCGGCGCACCCGCCTGTCAACCTCCCTCTGGTCAACTCCCGCCATTTCTTCTACTGTCATACGTTCGTGCCTCCTTTTGCCGCCTGCTCCAGATCCCGGAGCCACACATCCGCACAGGCATCACTTGGCATCCGCCAGTCGCCTCTTGGCGAGAGTGCCACCGTACCCACTTTGGGGCCGTCCGGAAGGCAGGATCTCTTGAACTGCTGGCTAAAAAACCTCCGGCAGAAGGTTTGCAGCCATTTATAGATAGTCTCTTCGTCATACTCGCCCGCAAAAGCCTCCCTGGCGATCCGGTAGATCTTGGAAGGCTCGTAGCCGAAGCGGAGGAAATAATACAGATAGAAGTCGTGGAGCTCGTAGGGTCCCACCAGATCCTCCGTCTTCTGGGCGATCTGGCCGTCCTTCGGCGGAAGGAGCTCCGGGCTCACCGGTGTGTCCAGCACATCGTAGAGCACGTCTTTCATCTCCCGGTCCTTTTCTGTGTCCGCACAGTACTGCACCAGATGGCGCACAAGCGTCTTGGGCACGGAGGCGTTGACCCCGTACATGGACATGTGATCCCCGTTGTAGGTGGCCCACCCGAGAGCCAGCTCCGACATGTCCCCTGTACCGACCACAAGTCCTCCTGTCTGGTTGGAAATATCCATAAGCACCTGGGTCCTCTCCCTGGCCTGGGAATTCTCGTAGGTGACACTGTGATCCTCTATGTCGTGTCCGATGTCCCTGAAATGGCTTTCAACGGAGTCAGCGATCCGCACTTCCCGCAGCTGCGCCCCCAGCTTCAGGGCCATCTGGCAGGCATTGTTGTAAGTCCGGTCTGTGGTTCCAAAGCAGGGCATAGTGACAGCGATGATCTGGCTTCTGTCCATTCCCAGCATGTCAAAGGCCCTGGCTGTCACCAGGATCGCAAGCGTGGAGTCCAGCCCGCCGGAAATCCCCACCACTGCACTCCTTGCGTGGGTGTGGGCCAGCCTCTTCTTCAGGCCCATGGCCTGGATGGTCAGGATCTCCTCGCATCTTCTGTCCCTCTCCTCCTTTGCGTCCGGCACAAATGGCCTGGAGGGGAACTTCCTTGTAAGCTTAGTCTCTGTCAGCTCCAGCCGGAAGGGAACCCTGGCAAGATGGCGCTCCCGGGCCGCCTTAAACGTAGTGTTCTTCCTGCGCTCACTGATCAGCCGCTTCACATCGATCTGGGCGTAGGCCACGCCATTTTTAAACCGCTCTCCCTCCGCCAGGGTGGTGCCGTTCTCAGAGATGATATTGTGTCCTCCGAAGACCAGGTCCGTGGTGGACTCTCCCTCCCCGGCATTGGCGTAGATATAGGCCGCCATAAGACGGGCCGACTGCCCCTCGATAAGACTCTTTCTGTACGCCGCCTTGCCGATGGTTTCGTCGCTGGCAGAGCAGTTGACAATGACCGTGGCCCCCTCTCTGGCTGCCTGGATGCTGGGAGGCACGGGAGACCAGACATCTTCGCAGATCTCCGCCGACACGATCAGGTCCGGCATGACATCTGCCTCAAAAAGGATCCGAGGACCGAACAGGACCTTCTCCCCCTCAAAACAGATGCAGCGCACCTCCTCGGGGCCTTCCCGGAACTGACGCATCTCGTAGAACTCCCCGTAATTCGGCAGGAACGTCTTTGTGGTAAATCCCAGGATCTTTCCCCTGTTCAGAGCCGCCGCCACATTGTAGAGCTCTCCCTCTACCGCCAGGGGCATTCCCACGAAAATGAGCGCATCCTTTTCTTCTGTGGCCGCCGCCACCTGGCAGATCGCCTTTCTGGCCTGCGCAAGGAGCACGTCCTGGGTAAAGAGATCTCCGCAAGTGTAACCGGTGAGGGCAAGCTCAGGAAACACCACGATCTTAGCCCCCTCCGACGCCGTCTCGTCGATCAGACGGCAGATCTGTTCTTGATTGTAAGCCACATCCGCCACCCGGATATCCGGTGTGGCTGCCGCTACTTTTACAAAACCGTGTCTCAAGGTCTACACTCCTCTCTATTTTTTGCTTCTTTTCAGTATGTTCTTCAGCTCATCCACCGAGTAGCTGTAGGCTGTGTTGCAGAAATGACATTTCACTTCAATGTCCTTTCCCTCGTCGATCATTTCCCTGATATCTTTGGCACCGATGCTGGCCACAGCACGCTCCACCCTCTCTTTAGAGCAGTTGCAGTAAAAACGGGCCGGCATAGTGTCTGTGATCTCCAGATCCAGTCCCTCTGTGAGATCCTCGAGGAGACGCTGGGGCGTGTACCCCTCCTCCAGGAGTCTGGTCACGGACGTGATCTTTCCCACATTCTCCTCCAGGCGGCTGATCACCTTCTCCTCGGCAAAAGGCATGAGCTGCACGATAAAACCACCCGCGCACTTCACAGTATTGTCTTTCTCCATGAGCACGCCCAGCCCCACAGAGGAGGGCACCTGCTCTGAATTTGCAAAATAGTAGGTCAGATCCTCCGCGATCTCGCTGGTCACGAGGATAGTCTGACCTGAGTAGGGCTCTTTGAGCCCCATGTCTTTGATGACCGTGAGAAGGCCAATGCCCACGGCTCCTCCCACATCCAGCTTCCCGTTCTTGGGAGGCAGGATCACGTCCGGGTTCTGCACGTATCCTTTCACATCTCCGCGGCTGTCTGCTGTCACCGTGATCCCCCCTAAGGGACCGTCCCCATTGATCTGAAGGGTCAGCACGTCCGTGTCATTTTTCATCATGCTTCCCATCATGGCGCCCGCTGTCAGAAGGCGCCCCAGGGCCGCCGTGGCCACCGGGCTTGTGCCATGGCGGCTTCTCGCCTCCTCCACCAGCTCTCTTGTGGTGGCCGCAAAAGCCCTGATCTGTCCTCCCGCGGCAGTTGCCCTTACAATATAGTCTTTCTCCTGTGTCATCTATCTTTGATCCTTTCTCTTCTCATCTTTTTTGACTCATGTATCATTTTAATATTTTTTCCCATACTTGACAAGGGAGCGCGGATCATTTTCCGCACTCCCTTGCTATGATGGTTATCCTCTCGCTCTCCGGGCCGGCTTCCCTGTCTGTGTAAGCCTCCCGCGCCGACTGGAAGACCAGCCCGCTCCTGTCCAGCAGTTCCTTTATCTCCTCCAGGGTGTAGGCCCTCTGGAAATGCTGCTCTTTGTACTTCCGATAAAGGCCGTCCTCCTCCTGTATAAACAGGGTCAGCTCGTAGGAGTTGATCCTCTCCTCCTCATCGTAAT
Organism: Lachnoclostridium phocaeense; assembly: GCF_959599685.1. Taxonomy (NCBI): domain Bacteria; kingdom Bacillati; phylum Bacillota; class Clostridia; order Lachnospirales; family Lachnospiraceae; genus Lachnoclostridium; species Lachnoclostridium phocaeense. The sequence continues at coordinate 109,198 of NZ_CAUGIN010000007.1, read as the reverse complement.
AGTTGTCCCAGATAAAGCTGCAGTCATCCCTGTCCTCGGCAATGGTCTGCTCTCCAAGGGTCTCCCTGTACTTGTACTCTGTGTTAAAGTCAAAGAGAAAGATGCCTCCCGGATCCAGATAATTATTCACAAGCCGGAACACCTCCAGCAGTTCTTCCGGCTCCGTAATGTAGTTGACACAGTCGCAGGCGCTCACTGCCGCCCTGACAGTGCCGTAGAGCTCGAACTCGCGCATATCCTGCAGCAGGTATAGGATATCGTGTCCGCTCTTTTCCTTTTTCTCAAAGGCCGCCTCCAGCATCTCCGGCGAGCTGTCCACGCCGATCATGTCATACCCGGCACCTGCCAGCTCCTCGGTCATGCTCCCTGTCCCGCATCCCAGATCCAGGACAAGGCCGTCTTCTATGCCCTGCTGCCGCAGCGTTTTCTCTATGTACCCGGCCCACTCCCGGTAGGGCACATTGTCCATAAACGTGTCATAGACTTCCGCAAAAGTCCCGTATGCTTCCCCCACTTATTTCATCCTCTCCACTCTCTGCTGGATCGTCCTGTTAAAATTCTCGATCTTTCTGGCGTAGGGCTCAGACATATATTTAGAATTGAGCATGAAATCTGCCGTGGCAAGATTGTTGGCAATGGGGATGTCGTAGACCACGGCGATGCGCAGCAGCGCCTTTACATCCGGGTCGTGGGGCTGTGCCTCCAGAGGATCCCACAGAAAGATCATAAAATCGATCTGCCCCTCCACGATCTTGGCCCCAATCTGCTGGTCGCCTCCCAGGGGGCCGCTGCAGAATCCTTTCACCGGCAGTCCGGTCTTCTCTGCGATGAGTTTTGCCGTGGTCCCTGTCCCGCAGAGAAAATGGCCTTTCAGTATCTCTTTATTCCTGTCGCACCAGTCCACCAGCTCCTGCTTCTTCCCGTCGTGTGCTACCAGCGCGATGTGTTTTGTCTTTCCGATCTCAAGAGTGACAAATTCTTCCTCCAACATTTTGTGGCCCTCCTTGCATGTTGTCCTTATTTTTCCTAATCCCACTGCTCCATGCACTCAAATCTTGGAACGGTAAGAGCAGCGATCAGCACTGTAATTATCATACTATAAATCGGCACGATTAAAAAGAGTAAATTTGTATTTATCAAGTAGGCCGCCGGGATGCTGACGAGGGCGCCGATCCCCAGGATACCGCCCTGGACTGCCAGGAGAAAGAACTGTTTTCCCGTTGTTCCCAGGGTGTCCCCCAAAAGGCTGTCCCCCAGCACCTTGATGTAGAGCCTGTTGGCCTGAAGTACGACATAAGACAGGATGATGCCGGCGATCTGGTACGGGGCCAGTCCCCAGGCCAGGCCTGTGGGAACCACAAAGAGTACGGCATCGATAAGGGCTTTGAGGTGCTCCAGGCAGGTGGCATACCACAGCTTCTTCGCAGCCGGCTCAGGGATCAGGTAAATGTAGGGAAGCTCCAGCTCTTTCCCCCATTTCCCCATGTATCCGGTGCCCACAAATACCATGTAGACCGCCACGCCCATGAGCACCAGCTCCGGCGGCAGGTCTTCCTGGGGCCGTCCCACAAAGAAGATGCAGACCACCGCTCCGATGAGGGCGGCCAGCGTAAAGCCTGTGAAGATGAAGAAACGCTCCTTTTTGTACTCCAGAAGCTGTCGGCTGAAGATGGCTCTGGCACCGCTCCCCCAGCCTGAGATGGATGCCTTCTTCAGTTTCTTTTTCCCAAAGCCTAAGCTGCTCTCACCCTTTTGGTTCCTCTTTCTGAGCTCCGCGTAGTCGTCCGCGAATTTGGCTGCATCCTCGTAGTAGGCTCCCGTGCAGCGGATCTTCCAGGCCACAAGAAACATCCCCGTACAGGCCAGAAGGAAGAGCACCGTTCCGATGACATTCCACAGGTCCGGGCCGGTCACAAGAAGGCTAACTGCAGCCACTTCCCATCCGGCCACCGGCAGAAGACGGATCACAGGGGAGCGGAAGAAGGAAAGGACCGCTGCACCGCTCAGACCCTGAGTCATAAAATGCCAGGCAATGACTCCCAGCACTGTCCCGATCAGAACGTAGATTAAAAGGCGCAGAGAGCGGATCACTTTTTTAAACCGTTCTTCTCCTGAATAGAGAAAGACCATCAGGCTTGTCTCAAATACTGTCTCAAACACAAAACAGAAGACAAAAAGCAGGACGCCTCTTAAAGGCTCCACATGAAAGACTGTCACCGCCGCTATGGAGAAGAGAAGGTCTGCCACAAAGGACAGGGTGTAATTCAGCACTGCCCCGTGGAGCAGAACCAGCTTGGAGCTGATAGGCGCAGTGAAGATAAAGTGCGCGTGGCTGGGCCGAAAGAGTACTCCCTTCAGCTTTGCATAGGACAAAAAATTGCTGCAGAAGATAAAGTAGAGCCACACTGTCATAACATAGACGATCCCCTCCTTGTAGGCAATACCCCCAGCCGCCGCCAGAGAGGCAAAGGCGGCCAGGATCCCCACCACATAGAAGATGCCCAGCGCTATATAGAGGTAAGTTACCGGCTTTCTCACAGCCTTCCTTGCCCGGTTGATAAAGCTTCTCTTCGTCATATACAAAAGCGCTCTCATCTCTTCTCACCACCTGTCACTTCAAAGAACAGATCATCCAGATCTCTGTTCCCCACATCTTCCTTCCGGAAAGAGGCCTTCACATGGCCTTTTTCCATGACAAACATGATATCCCAAAGGTCCTCCACCATCTCCAGCATGTGGGTGCTGATAAGGACGGTCACCCCCTGGCTCTTAAGCTCCAGGATGACCTCCTTCAGCTCCCGGATCGCCTGGGGATCCAGACCTACCATGGGCTCGTCAAAGAGGATGACCTGCGGTTTCACCGCCAGAGCGCAGAGGATGCTGACTTTCTGCATCATTCCCTTTGACAGCTCATTTCCCAGCTTGTCTGCCTTGTCCGTCATCTCAAACCGCTCCATAAGACGCTCCACTTCCTGGTCTGTGATCCTGCTTTTGTAGGCCATCCGGATATATTCGATATGTTCCCGCACAGACAGCGCCTCGAACATGGAGGGGATCTCCGGCACGTAGCCAAAGATCCGCTTTGCCTCCAGCTCTCTGGAGGGAATGCCCTGCACCCGGATCATCCCCTCGTAGCGCAGAAGACCTGCTATGCTCTTGATAATGGTGGATTTTCCCGCTCCGTTGGGCCCCAGAAGGATCCCCACGCTCCCGTCCGGCACAAAAAAGCTGACCTGGTCCACCGCCAGATTTTTTCCATACATTTTTCTAAGTCCCTGTACCTCTAACATCTTCTTCTCCTCTTTATTCCCAGGCTCTAGTCTTGGTTCTTCTGCCTGTATACTCTTGTTTTGTATTAGTATTATAGTACAATTATACATGCAGAAGGCGGATCTGTCAATATGCGGCGCACGCAAGCTGGCAGACAGCCGCTCTTTCCTGACAGATCCGCTTTTTCTCAGATAATAATGCAGACCATCCCCCCGTTGATGTCATTCACCACTTTCTGCATGGTATCCTGCAGTTTGGCCTGGCTGTCGTCGCCGATCATGGCGATCCTGCTCTGCATGCCGTCCATGACCAGCTCCTCGATGGTCTTCCCGAAAATATTTGTCTCCCAGATCCCCCCTTCCGTCTCCCTCCTGTCTTTAATATAGCGGATCAGGTCTTCCGCCTGCTGCTCGCTGCCCACGATGGGGGCAATCTCCGTCTCAATATTGGCCTTTATAAGGTGGATCGTGGGGGCGTGGGACCGGATCTTCACTCCGAATTTATTTCCCTGGCGTATGATCTCCGGCTCATCCAGAGTGATCTCCTCCCGCCCCGGTTTCACCACCCCGTAACCTTTCATCCTGACGCTGTCGAAGGCCCCTCTGACGCACTCGTACTCGTTTTTCATGGCGGAGAGTTTTTTCAGTTCACAGATCAGTCCATACTGTCCATTGATCCGGGCTCCGGTCATCTCGCTGAGCATCTCATAGTAGAATGCCTCCCCAATGTCCATGCGTATCTTCACATATCCTGTGTCCATCTCGATCTTTTCCAGCCGCATTTCCTCTATGTAGGGGCTCTCCGGCGTCTCGATCCCATGCGCTGCATCCCGGATCTGGTGTATCTGCTCCAGAAGATCCCTGACACAGGCTGTCAAGTCCTGCCGTATCTTGTGGTCCGTCGGCAGCATCTCAGCCCACCTAGGGATAAAGAACTGTATCTCCGACACAGGAAACTCAAAGAGCACTGCCTCCATGATCCGGTGGATATCCTCCTCTTTCAGCTGCTCGCAGTTCACCGGAAGAGCCTGCACCTTATAAGTCTCCTGGATATGCTGAGCAACCCGCTTCGCCTCCTCCCCCGCCGGACGGCGGCTGTTCACCAGCACCACAAAGGGCTTCCCGATCCCCTGCAACTCCCGGATAGTCCGCCCTTCCGCCTCCTCGTAACTGCTCCGCGGGATCTCGCCGATGCTGCCGTCAGTGGTCACCACAATGCCTATGGTAGAGTGCTCATGGATAACCTTCTCCGTCCCCACAGCTGCCGCCTTTGTAAAGGGGATCTCATAGTCAAACCAGGGCGTCTTCACCTTTCTCTCCTGTCCTTCCTCCTCGTGGCCGGACGCCCCCTCCACCATGTAGCCCACACAGTCGATGAGCCGGATCTTCACCGACACATCCTCTGTCAGATCGACCTGCGCCGCCTCTTTGGGAACAAACTTGGGCTCTGTGGTCATGATGGTCCGGCCGGAAGCGGACTGGGGAAGCTCATCCACGGTCCTGGCTTTTACATTTTCGTCCTCCAGATGGGGAAGGACCAGCACATCCATAAACCTCTTGATGAAGGTAGATTTTCCGGTCCGCACCGGGCCCACGACTCCTATGTATATCTCTCCTTTTGTCCTGACCTGTATGTCCTTGTATAACTCATAATGATCCATATATCCTGCCCCTTCCACATGTGCTGTTAGAATATATGCAGGTGCTGTCCTTTTTAGAATTTTCATTCAATAGATTTCATCTATGGGTTCTGTGCATATTAAGTATTTGATTGACCGTGTCTGTTTTGTTAAAATAAAGACATACAAAAGTTTTTATCAAAAGGAGCGATGAATTATGGAAAGACACCAGATCACCGGGCATACAGAACTGATCGGACTGATGGCGTATCCGATCCGCCATTCCCAGTCGCCTGCCACCCACAATGCCGCCTACGAAAAGCTGGGCCTGGACATTGTCAACCTTGCATTTGAGGTGGATGCAGACGACCTGGAGGACGCCATCAAAGGGCTGAGAGCTCTGAAACTGCGCGGTTCCAATATCTCCATGCCAAATAAGACCATTGTCCACAAATATCTGGATGAGGTATCTCCCGCCGCCAAACTCTGCGGGGCGGTCAACACCATCGTAAACAAAGACGGCTATCTGATCGGCCACAACACGGACGGCATTGGCTATGTGCAGTCCCTGAAAGACAACGGGATCGATCCCACCGGAAAGAAAGTCACGATCGTGGGATCCGGCGGAGCAGCCACAGCCGTGCAGATCCAGTCCGCCCTGGACGGCGTGGCCGAGATGTCTATCTTTGCAAGGGATGATAAGTTTAAAGACAACGCCATTGAAACTGTGAAAAAGATCAATGAGAACACAAACTGTAAAGCAGTCTTCTATCCTCTGGAGGATCTGGACCGCTTAAAAGAAGAGATGGCTTCCAGCTACCTGTTTACTAATGCCACCGGCGTGGGCATGAAACCTCTGGAGGGCATCACCTATATACCGGACGCCTCCTTCTTCCGCCCGGACCTGATCGTGACCGATGTTGTGTACTCTCCCCACGAGACAGCCATGCTGAAGATGGCAAGAAAAGCCGGCTGCAAGACCATGAACGGCCAGGGCATGATGCTCTTCCAGGCTATCGCAGCCATTGAGCTGATGCTGGGACAGCGAGTGGACAGCGAGTACATGAAAGAAAAGCTGGGCATCTCCTATGTCTACACAGATGATGACGAAGACTGATCAGGAGGAGAAAAGATCATGAATACAGTAAAAGTAAGAAATCTGGAACTGGGAGGCGGCATCCCGGCTGTGTGCATCCCCAATGTGGGTAAGACAAAGGAGGAGATCCTCACACTCACAGAGCAGTACAAGTCCATGCCCATGGATCTGATGGAATGGCGGGTGGACTGGTTTGAGGGCGTGGAGGACACCCAGGCCGTATTGGATGTGCTGTCCGGCATCAGAGAAAAGCTGGGAGACACTCCTCTCCTCTTCACCTTCCGCACAAAAAAGGAGGGCGGCGTCCACGATATGGACACTGCAGCGTACATTGCCCTGAACAAGGCAGTGGCAGCCACAAAGCTGGCGGACCTGATCGATGTTGAGATCTTCACAGGAGACGAGATCGTCTCTGAACTGATCCGCGCCATCCACGCATCCGGCACAAAGGTGGTTGCTTCCAACCACGACTTTGACCGGACGCCTGCCAAGTCCGACATCGTTTACCGGCTGCGCAAGATGCAGGATATGGGAGCGGACATCCCCAAGATCGCCGTCATGCCAAGAAGCAAAAGGGATGTGCTGACTCTCCTGTCCGCCACGGAGGAGATGGCCTCCGACTATGCGGACCGCCCCATCATCACCATGTCCATGGCAGGCCTTGGCAGCATCAGCCGTCTCTCCTGCGAGGTTTTCGGCTCCTGCCTCACCTTTGGCTCCGGTTCCATGGCCTCCGCCCCGGGGCAGATTGGCGCGCAGGAACTTAAAGAGGTCCTGACTTCCGTACACAATGCGCTGGGCAACTAGATCCCAGGCATAAAACATATAAGTATATAAGTACAGGGCAGGAACCGGACTTTCTCTTTTCGTCCGGCTCCTGCCCTGCCTTTCTTCTCACACTTTTCTATCGTTTCCTGTCAGGGGACTTAATGTCTCTCCTCGCTCCATTTCAGGAAATTTCCAGTCTGTGCGTCGATCTCAAATTCATATTCTTTCTGGTCGTAGATGACATCTCCCTCATAGATGTAGTAACCGTCATCGTACTCCAGCTCCATACGGATATCGGCGTCCGTTGCCCCGGGCACTCTCTCCAGTGCTGCAGCCCTGGCATCTGCCTCGCTGACTGCCACATCCGCCGCTGCTGTCCCGCTGTTTGTGCTGGGCGTATCATCGGTTCCGCTGTTTGTACCAGCTGTATCATCTGTTTTGCCGGCTGTATTGTTCTGCGCTGCCGTACCGTTTGTCTCCACATCCGCGCTCAGTATCTCACCGTTGGCACCGTTGATGTCATAGCTGTACTCCTTTTCGTCCACGCTGAACTGCACGTCATACTGAAGCATCCCATCATCCCTGTCTTTTTCCACCTTCAGTCTGGATGTATCGGACTCGCTCACGCCCGCATCCTCGAAGGCAATCCTCTTGGCCTCGTCCTGTCCTATATCCTGTCCCGAGGAGCCGCACCCTGTCACGATGCCTGCTGCCAGTGCCACTGCCAATACTGCTGTTGTCAATCTCTTATATCTTTTCATCTTATTTTTCCTCTCCCGGCCTTTTGTCTGCCGGTCCTTTCCTGCTTATTTTTTATAGTTGTGTTCCTTTGTTGTATTTACTATAACCAGAAAAGATTAAAACAACATTAAAATGAAACAGATTTTTTCAGGATTTTTATAAGGCTTCTGCTCCCTTTCTTCTTTTTACAGAGGAAATCTGCAAGTAAACGTGCTCCCTCTTCCCTTCTCGCTCTCCACGGCCACCTCACCGCCGTGCTCCCCGGCGATCCATTTTACAATGGAGAGGCCAAGCCCGGAGTGGCCGGCGTCGCTGCGGGAGGCGTCCGCGCGGTAGAACCGGTCCCAGATGCGGGGAAGGTCCTTCTCCTCCATGCCCTGCCCGTCATCTGCCACGGAGAGGACCGCCGCCTTCTCCTCCCGGTGCAGGGACACCTTTGTGGTGCCCCCCTCCCGCCCGTAGGAGATGGAGTTGGAGATAAGGTTCACGAGAAGCCGGATAAAAAAGCTCTCGTCCGCCTCCATCACGATCCCCGGCTCAATGTCCGTCACAATGGAGATGTGCTTCTCATCTGCCAGCAGCTGCTGTTCTTCCGCCGTCATCAGGGTCAGCTCGCTGATATCCAGAGGCTCCTTCTGGAGCACCTGGCGCCCCTGGTCCGCCCGGGACAGAAGAAGGAGCTGGGAGATCATGGCAGACATGTCCCCGGCCTTTTTCCGGATGGCCTCCAGCTGTTCTCTCTGCGGCTCAGACAGGGAAGGGTCTGACAGCAGCTCCTCGCTCTGGAGCAGGATCACTGCAGCCGGCGTGCGCAGCTCGTGGGACACGTCGGAGGTGAACTGCCTCTCCCTGGCAAACGCCTCCTCCAGCTCTGAGAGCAGATGGTCAAAGGTGTCCGCCAGATGGTAGATCTCGTCCCTTCCGCCGGGCAGGTCCACTCTCCTGGACAGGTCCGCCTCCTCCCGTATCTCCTTCACAGTATCCGTGATACGCCGCACGGGCAGGAGGGCCCTCCTGACAAAGAAATAGGACAGGAGGACCAGCACCACCGCCAGGCCGGGCAGGAGGATGAGGGCAAACCGCAACGTCACGGTAAAGCTGTTCTCCGCTCTTGTGACCGAGGTGATACCCCGGATATAGACAGGGCCGTACCCCTCTATATCCTGGCTCATATCAAATACATAGAAGGTTTCCTGTCCCTCCCGGACCGTGCGCAGGGTGTCATGCTCAAAATCCGGCTGGCTGCCAAAGCCGGTGGGGATCCGCCCGTACAGGAACGTGCCGTCCACACCGTACACAGACAGATAGACCCCATTCTCCATGTTGTAAAAATCAGAGTCCACCTCCAGATATCCGCCCTCTGCTTCCAACTCCTCCACACTGCCCTGCACCTGCTCCCGCAGATCTGACTGGACAGAGGAGAGGACCTCCTGGTTGCTGAGGGAAAACAGGATTGCAAGAGCCGCCACGATAAGGAGGATCATAAATCCTCCGTACAGGCACGTCAGTTTCAGTTTGATCGACCATCTCTTCATCACTCTGCCCTCAGTACATAGCCGGCTCCCCGGACTGTGTGTATCAGTTTCTTCTCATGTCCCTCGTCTATCTTCCTGCGCAGATACCGGATATACACATCAATCACGTTGGACCCTCCTGCGAAATCATAGTTCCATATATGCTGCTCCAGCTTATCCCGGGAGAGGACGATGCCCTGGTTCTGCATCATATACCGCAGCAGCGTGTACTCTTTCCCGGACAGGCTGATCTCTCTCCCCGCCCGGGTCACCTTGTGGGTGTCCGTGCACAGGGTCAGATCCCCCACCGTCAGGCAATTCCCCTCTCCGCTCTGATCCGGTTTTCGCAGCATGACCCGTATCCGGGCCAGCAGTTCCTCCACCGCAAAGGGCTTTACAAGGTAGTCGTTGGCGCCCGCGTCCAGCCCTGCCACCCGGTCCTCAATGCTGTCCCTGGCAGTCAAAAGGAGCACAGGCAGGGACTTGTCCCTGGCCCGGATCTTCCGGAGCACGGTCAGCCCGTCCATGACCGGCATCATAATGTCCAGCACCACCGCGTCATACTCCGCCCCTGCCAGGTAGTCCAGGGCCTCCTGCCCGTCAAAGCAGGCGTCCACGCTGTAGTGCTCCGCTGTCAGCCTGGAAACCAGTATCTTGTTTAAACTTTTCTCATCCTCCGCTATCAAAATGCGCATGTCCTTCCCTCCATCCGCTGTCATATTTCTCTTTTCTCTTAACCTTACATGACAAAAGAGGATCCGTCAAGCAGACAGATCCTCACTAAATGTGTCAGCCGGACGGCTCTCTCAGCGGACGTTTTACTCCACTCCCATGTAGAGGTCCACAAGCTCATCTCCCGCCTGTTTTCTTATATTTTCATACACCGGCTGGCATGCCTCCTGCATTTCCTCCCAGGTCTGCTGGTCGATCTCCACGATCTCCATGCCCTCTGCCGCCAGCTCTTCTTCCCGCTGCTCTCTTCTCTCGTCCGCGGATTCCCGGGCCTTCTCCTGGGCGATAGCAGCTGCCTCCCGGACGATCTGCTGCTGTTCCTTGTCCAGGTCCCGGAAAAAGTCGTCGCTGACAATGAGGGTGATATAGTCGGGGACCGCGTTGGTCTGTACCAGCACTTCCTGCTGCTCATAGAGCTTGGCGCTGACAATGAGTTCATAGGCGTTTTCCTGGGCGTCGATGGTGCCCTGCTGCAGGCCGATGTAGACCTCGCTGAAAGTCATGGGCGTGGGGCTGGCGCCCACCGCGTTCCAGAACTGGATGTGATAGGTGTTCTCCATGGTCCGTATCTTCTGTCCTTTAAAGCTCTCCATGCCTGTGAAGGGCTCGCTGCTGGTCATGACGCGGAAACACTGGTCCGCCATGCCCAGGATCTGGTAGCCGGCGTCCTCGTAGATCCCCTGTATGACAGAAAAAAATTCCGGATCATCGATGGCCGCCCTGGCTTCCTCTATGTCGTCGAACACGCAGGGCGTGTCAAAGACGCACAGCTCCGGCATAAAGCTCACCTGAGGCGCCGGGGACTGGACCACAAAGGGGATATCCCCGTCCTTGCAGCTCTCCATCAGCTCTCTGTCCCCTCCCAGCGTGCTCTGGGGGTACACCTGGATCTCCATCTCTCCTCCGCTCAGGCGCTCCACTTCCTCCGCAAAGGTCTGCGCAAATACATGGGTGATGGTGTCCTCTGTGCTGCAGGTGGCCAGGGGCCAGGCGTAGGTCTGCTTCCCGGACGTATCTATTTTTCTGTCAGACACAGAAGAGCCGTAGACTATGACGCCCGCGCTGACAGCCGTAAGGAGGACAACTGTCACTGCACTCCATATCTTCTTCATCTTCTTCATCCTCCTTTTCTAGAGCAGCGCAAGGCTGATCTGGGGTATAAATGTGATCAGGATCAGTGCGATCAGGAAATAGCCGATCATGGGAAGGGCCCGTTTCGCGATCTGCACCACCGGAATATCTGTGAGGGAGCTTGCCACAAACAGGTTGACGCCGATAGGCGGGGTCACAAAGCCGATGGCAAGGTTCACCACCATCATGACTCCGAAATGGATGGAGTCCACTCCCACTCCGTTCATGATGGGCAGGAGGATGGGAGTCAGTATCAGGATAGCCGGTGTGGTGTCCATGACCATTCCCACAAACAGCAGGAAGATATTGACCACGATCAGGATCAGCACTTTATTTCCCGCAAAGCTGTCCAGTATCCACGTGCTGATGGTCTGAGGCACCTGCATCAGGGTCAGCACCCTGGAAAAAGCGATGGACGCTGCCAGGATGAAGAGGATGGGCGCATAGGTCTTCACCGCCTCGGAAAAGACTGCGTACAGCTCTCTCCACTGCAGTGACCTGTACACAAACAGGCTGATGATCAGGGAGTAGAACACGGAGATGACCGCCGCCTCCGTGGGGGACGCCACGCCGGAGTAGATGCATCCCAGGATGATCACCGGCGAGAGGACAGCAAAAAAGCTGCTCCTGAACACCCTCCACAGGCCTTTTTCCCGGAGTTTCCCTATCTCCTCGTTGATCTTCTCCTTGTCCTCCCCGTTCTTCCTGCAGTAGTACACCGCATAGACCATGAGAAGGACACCGATCAGGATGCCGGGGATGATGCCCGCAATAAAGATATCGCTGACAGACACGCCCGAGGCCATACCGAACATGATAAAGGGAATGCTTGGCGGTATGATGACTCCCAGGCTCCCCGCCACAGCCACAAGAGCTGTGCAGAACTTTTTGTCATAGCCCAGATGGACAAGAAGGGGGATGGTCATGCTCCCCACGGCTGCCACCGTGGCAATGCCGGACCCGGAGATGGCTCCGTAAAAGAGACAGGTCACCACTGCCGCGCAGGGCAGTCCCGCTGTCCGCTTTCCTATAAAATAGGCAAACAGGTCAAAGAGCCTCTTGGAAATGCCTCCCCGCGCCATGATAATGCCCGACAGGATGAACATGGGGACCGCAAGGAGCGGAAAACTGTCCAGTCCGCCGAACATAGACCGGATCACGTAGCTGGCGCTGGCTGTAAAGGAAGAGTCAAAAACTCCCGGCAGCACAGAAACGATGCCCAGAGACACCGAAATCGGTATGGCTATGAGCAGGCAGACAAAAAATAAGATCATAACAACTGCTGATGACATCTACTCCTCCTCCTTTCCATCTCTTACTCCAAGGATGATCTGCAGCCGGTACAGCCATTTCTGGATGAGCCGGATCACGCAGAGGACAAAACTGATCACGGTAAAAGACTGGATGATGTACATGGGGATACCGCAGGCAGGGCTGCGCTGCCCGCTCTCCATGCCCGCCGCGACATATTTCCAGGCAAAGGGGATCAGGTACGCAAAAAATACAAGCTGTACAGAGTAGCTGATGAGCCGGAAAATATGCACGCCCTTTCCCGGCAGCATGCCCACCAGCTGGTCGATCTTCACCGACGCGCCTTTTTTGATGCAGAAGCTGGCACTGATAAACCCGGAAACGATAAAGAGAAATCTTGTGATCTCTTCAGACCAGGAAAGCGATGAGCCCAGCACATACCTTGCCGCCACCTGCACGCCCATGACCAGCGTCATGGCGCACAGCATGATGAGGAGAAGGGCTTCCTCCAGATACTGGTCCAGCCATCTGAGTACTTTCATGTTGAAACCTCCCTATTTTATAGCTTTTCACAGCATTATCTATTCTTTTTATCTATGATTTGTATATAAAATGACCCGCTAGTCAGGATACATTCTATGATTATTGTGTCCATTCTAGCGGGTCACTTTTCACTCAGCCTTACTGTACTGTTTATGCACAGTATATACTATTTCGTCAGAGCGCTCTTACCAAAGATCTTCTTATACTGAGATACAAGGTAGAGCATCATCAGGATGGCAATGACTGCTGCTGCAAGGAGAAGTCCCATCATAGTGTATACAGCTGCAGCCTCTCCGATAGAGGTGGTCATGGCTGATACAATGTAGGGCAGGAAGCAGCTTGCAAGTCCCATCCATGTATAGTAGATACCAGTGTTTCTTCCCTTCGGGCCGGGGCACATCTCCTGACGGATTCCAAGACCTGTCTGGAGTGCTCCGCCTGCTGCGAAGAAGCCAAGCAGGGCGATGGCCACATAGATCACAGCCACGTTGCTCACAAGGAGAACAATGGCGAGGGCCACTGCCGTAAAGATGGAGTCGATCAGGACTACCTTCAGCGGATTCCACTGCAGTTTACCCATCATAACTGCCCAGAATACAACGGCAATAACTGATCCTACTGTGTAGATCGATGTCATGCCCGCCGCCTGCGCCTCAGTCAGACCGCAGTTGCTCATACCGAAGGCCTTTGTGTACTGCTGCGCGCCGTACATGATGAACATACATACAAATCCGTAGAACATGGTAAAGAAGTTTACCAGTCCGCTTGGTTTTACAAGCATTCTTGCCCTTGCAGCCTCGATCTCAGCCTGTGCCGCATTCTCTGTCTTGCCGTCTGCTGTCTGTACGGTCTCTTTCATCTGATCGTCATAGGCAAAGGGTGCGATCACTGCCAGCACAACCGCAACAATGGACATAACAAGCGGAATCCAGATGTTGATGTGCCAGTTTCCTGCTGCTGAGAACTGCACAGCCAACAGCGGATAAATGATGCCGGACAGAGACACGAAGAATTTGATACCGATCAGAGCACTTCCTGCGTATCTCGGTTTTACAGACTCCTGAGCTGCCGGATACAGGGATGCATCCCAGAAACCGGACGTAGCTGCTCCTGAGAGGAATGCACATACACATGCGATGGGGAAGCTTGCCGTGAACAGAAGTCCCGCAAAGCAGATGATATAGAGCACGCCGCCCGCAACTGCCATCTTTTTACGGCCAATGCGGTCTGAGAATTCTCCGCCCAGCCATACAGTCAGCATTTTACCGAAACCTGTCGCTGTGATCGCCAGGGACACGGCCGCCGCACCTTCCACTGCGTCCGTGTACCCCCACTGGGTGTAGAAGTTTACCTGGTTCTGTGACAGGATGATCGCCTGGATACCATGGGTAAAGTACGCCATGTATACCATTGCCAGTGATAAGATATACTTTTTCGCCTTCACTTCTCTTACTCCTTTTCTCGTTCAAACTGTATTATTTTGCCTGCTCTGCCTGGAACTTGTTGTACTCGTCCAGAGGCATTTTCTTTCCTACAAAGAGCTCGTAGTTGACAACGCCCTGCTGCTGGAGCATGCCCACGCCGCCGATGGCCTTGCATCCTGCCTCTTCAGCCTCCAGGATCATCTTTGTCTTCTCCGGATTGTAGACTGTGTCAGCTACTACAAGGTCCTTGCGGAAAAGGGACTTGTCGATGAGCGTCACGTCATCGTAGGGCTTCATGCCCATGATGGTGGCATTGATCACGATGTCGCAGTCTTTTACAGCCTCTGCCAGCTTCTCCTTGTCGTCCAGGTCATCTACTGTGACAAGGCAGTCCGGGCATTTCTGCGCCAGTTTCTCTTTTGTTCCCTCTGCTCTTGCATAGAACTCGTCTTTGATATTAAAGATGTGCACCTCTTTTGCTCCGTCCAGGGCAAATTGCACCTGGATGGCTGTGGCAGCGCCGCCTGCTCCCAGGATCACTGCCTTTTTGCCCTTCACGTCAAAACCGTTGAGAGCCAGGTTGTTCACAAAGCCAATACCGTCTGTGATATGTCCTGTGATAACACCGTCATCATTGACAAAGGTGTTGCAGGCACCGATGATCTCTGCCGCCGGTGACAGCTTGTCCACCAGCTCTGCAGCAATGTTCTTGCAGGGCATGGTGAAGTTTCCGCCCCGCATTTTGAAAAGGCGGATGGCCTCAAATACTTTCGGCATCTGCTCCACCGTCACGTCGAACGCCAGGTACGCGTAGTCCAGTCCGTCGTGCTGGAAGCTGAAGTTGTACATGGCCGGGGAACCAGAATGTCCCACCGGGCTTCCAAATAATGCCATCAGTCCTGTATGTCCAGAAATTCTTTTTTCCATGATCTTTTCCTCCTCAATCATTCTTGCACTGTGCCTCTGCCCTGCTCCGCTTAGATCTGGATCGCGGCTGCGTAGGCTTCTTTTGTGGCGTCCAGAGCTCTTCTTGCCCTTGTGGCGTCACCGATCACATAGACTTCCTGTCCAAGCTCTTCCAGCTGCTCGGCAAAAGGATTGTAGTTTCTGAATCCCATGGAAAGGACAACAGAGTCAAATCCTCTCACTTCATGCATGGTTCCGTCCGGGGACTCATATGCCACGCCGTCCTCATAGAACTTGCATACCTTTGCGTTTGTGATCTGTTTGATATCATAGTTCTTAAAGTCTTCCATAAGGAATACTCTGTGCTCGTGGATCACGTCAGCGCCCACTGTGTCGCGGAACTCGATGACTGTCACATCATGCTCCTGCTCTCCTAAGAAGGCAGCTGTCTCGCAGCCCACCATACCGCCGCCTACGACAAGGACTTTCTTGCCGGCAGCTCTCTTGCCGTCCAGCAGGTCGGAGCCGTGGATGATAGCCGGGTTGTCGATGCCCTCGATAGGAAGGATCAGTGTGCGGGAACCAGTTGACACGATCACTGCATCCGGTTTCTCTGCTTTCACAAAGTCCAGATCAACGGTTGTGTTTTTGTGGATCTTCACGCCTGCCTTCTCACATCTTACGATGTAGCTGCGGATCATGTTTGTGATGTCACCTTTTCCGGGCGGGTAAGCAGCCAGACGCATATTTCCGCCCAGTCTGTCTGTGCTCTCGTACAGAGACACATCATGTCCTCTCTCCGCTGCGATAAAAGCTGCGCACATGCCGGCCACACCGCCGCCGATGACCATGACTTTCTTGGATTTCTCAGCCTTTTTCAGGCCCTCTGCCTCATGGCCCAGGAAGGGGTTTACAAGACAGCAGATCGGCTCGCCTTTGTACATGTTTGCCACACATCCCTGGAGACATGCGATACAGGGGAACATATCCTCCAGCTTATCGTTCATGGCCTTCTCAGGCATGCGGGGATCTGCCAGTGACTGGCGTCCGAAAGCCACCAGGTCCGCACGTCCTTCTCTTACCATCAGCTCTGCGAAATAGGGCTCTGTGTAGCGTCCCACTGTGATGACCGGGATGGACACAGCCTTTTTGATCTCTGTCACAAGGTCAGCGGAAAATCCTCCATGTACAGCTGTTGGAGCCCACATATACTCGTCTTTGATATGCACGGCACGGGATACATGAAGTCCCTCCACGCCGCAGTCTTCCAGATATGCTGCGATGGCTGCGCTGTCGTGTACGTCATCTCCGCCTTCCACTTCGTCGGAGCTGTTGATGCGGGCCAGGATGGCAACTTTGCCGCCCACTCTTCTCTTTACTTCCTCCACGATCAGACGCGGGAAGCGCATCCTGTTCTCAAAGTTTCCGCCAAATTCATCGGTACGCTTGTTGGTTCTCGGGGAAATGAAAGAATTCACAAGGTAGCCGTGAGCCATATGGATCTCCACCGCGTCGGCTCCGCCCTTCATGGCGCGCTCAGCGGCATCGCCGTAGCCTTTTACCAGCTCATATACTGTCTCTGTCGGCACCTCCACCGGTGTGTCCTTTCCATATACAGAAGGGATGGCAGAAGCTGCCACGATCGGTGCGCCTGCGTTCACCGCATTTCCCTCCGGGCCTGCGTTCTGCAGCTGGATGGAGACCTTTGCCCCCTCAGCGTGACAGGCATCTGTGATCTTCTTCAGGCTCTCAATGCTGTTGTCGTCATAGAGGCAGGGCTTTCTCGGTCCGCCTTTTGCGTTGTTATGTACCACTGTCGCCTCAATAGTGATCAGTCCGAACTGTCCTTTGGCCCTCTCTGCGTAGTAGGCAACAGACTGGTCACTCCATGTTCCGTCTGTGTTGGCAAAGTTATTGCCCATGGGCGGGACAACAAAGCGGTTTTTTACTGTCATAGGTCCAACCTGGATCGGGGAGAACATTGTCCTAAATTTCATACTTTTTTTCCTCACTCTCAACTATTCATATTTTTACTTTGCGGTCGCTCCGACAGGTTCTTGTCATTCCTGTCTTATTTTTAACATTCTCTGGCTGCGCACATCGGACTTATCTCTCCGATCATACGTAACCTCGAAATCGTGCCGCGCAAGTCAAAAAGATAAGTCCGAATGTCTGCGTTACTGTTTCCTTTTATTCTTCTTAGTCCTCAACCATTTCCGGCCATGCTTCTTTTAACACTTTTTCTGTGTTTTCATATGTATAAGCAGCAGCTTCTTTCAGTCCTCTTGAAAGGATCTCATCAGAGATGACTTCCACACCGATAACCTTCGGGTCAACTCCGGCATCCTTGATCATCTTCACGAAACCAGCTGTGTCTTTCGCGCCTGTTCCGGGAGCGAGACGGTCATGCATGGACTCATCTCTCAGGATGGATTTTGCATACGGTCTGTCATAGGCATCGTTGATCTGGATGGAGATGACTTTCTTCGCCATCTCCTCTGTCAGGATGTCGTATGGCTGATCTGCTCTTACCCAGTGCCATGTATCCAGGATCATGTATGCGTTCTCAGCGCCGGAGGCTTTCACTACATCCCATGCTTTTTTCAGATCCGGGATTCCGCTGTAGGGCATTGGCTCTACGCCGATGATCCGCTTGCCGGCTCTGTGGCAGAGCTCTTTTAATTTCTGTGCTGTGTGCTCAACAGAGTAGTTTTCCATCAGTCCGCAGTTGATGTGGTTCACGCCGAACAGGTCGCACATGTGGAAGCACATCTGCTCTTTGTATTTCTGCTCGTAGGAACGGTTGTCCTCTGCCCACTGCACAATATACTCAACCTCTGTCACCTTCATGCCGTGCTTGTCAAGGATTGCCAGGATGTCCTCATCATAGAGTCCCTCATTCAGCGCATCCACGTATGTCTCTGCGCGAAGGCCGATACCCTCGTATCCTGCTTCTTTTGCAGCGATCACACGATCCTCAAATTTGCACTGGTCGCCTAATGTCCATGAGCTGACTGTGATTGGATTTTTCTTTGACATAGTTTTTTCTCCTTCCGTTGTTAAAATTGAACACTTCTCTTACTTTTTCTTCGTTCAATCTTGTGATATTTACTATGCCTTTATTATATTCTATTGTTAAAATAAAAACAAATTCATAATATAGCACGAATTCATAGAAACTATTTATGGTTTGTGATAAAATATATCCAATATATACACAGGAGGAACCTCGATGAACCTATATCATTTACGGTATTTTGTGACACTTGCTCATCTGGAGCACTACACAAGGGCAGCGGAGCTGCTGTCTATCACACAGCCCAGCCTCAGCCACGCCATCTCGTCTCTGGAAAGCGAGCTTGGGGTAAAGCTGTTCGAAAAGGAGGGGCGCAATGTCGTCCTGACCAAGTGCGGGCAGGCCTTTCTCGAGGATGTGGAGCAGTCTCTGAGCATTCTGGACTCCAGTGTAAACAAGCTGCAGATGACAGGCAGCGGCGAGGGGCAGATCGACATCGCCGTCCTGCGCACTCTGAGCACACAGCTCGTCCCCGGCCTGGTGCGGGACTATATTAAGGAGCATCCCAAGCAGAACATTGATTTCCGCTTTCACAACTCCACCGGACTTACACCGGACATGATCGAGGGGCTGAAGAACCGGAAGTACGATATTGCCTTCTGCTCCAAAATGGAAAATGAGCCGGCTATTGAATTCATTCCCGTGTCCAAGCAGGAACTGGTACTGATCGTCCCCAACGGTCATCCGCTGTGCACCCGGGACGAGATCGACCTGGCTGACACGCTGCCCTATCCCCATATCGGTTTTTCCCGGCGAAGCGGTCTGCGCCCTATCATTGACAAGCTGTTCAAGGAGTGCAAAGGCCAGCCCCAGTATACCTACGAGGTGGAGGAGGACCAGGCTGTGGCAGGTCTTGTGTCCGCCGGCTTCGGCATCGCTGTGGTGCCCCACATGGCTCTCCTTGCCTACATGCCGGTGCAGATCATCCGCATCGTCAATCCCACCTGGGAGCGGATGTTCTACATGTGCACTCTGAAGGACGTGTACCAGGCGCCCGCCATCAACGACTTCAAAGAATTTGTAAAACGCCACGCAACTGTTTATTAGGGGACGTAATCCTTTTAAAAAGTATTACGTCCGAAATCACTTTAACTGGTGTGTAATTGTGCAAACCCACAACTATCTTTTTACACATTTCCCATAAAAAGTGATGATTTATCTATCAAAAAAAGCGAGAGCCTCTTCCGTAAAACACGGGAGAAACTCTCGCTTTTTCTTTATGATCCGTCAAACGAAACCAAACACTGCATTGGTTCATCTGACACAATTACACACCAGTTGGTTTAAATCCGGACGTAACACTTTTAAAGAATATTACGTCCCCATCTAACTCCAGGGTTTTGCGTTGTGCTCTGCCTTGCCTTTGCGCATCATCAGATCGTACACGGCTTCTTTTGCATCCTTATCTTCAAAGAGGATGGCATTGACCTGCTCGATAATGGGAAGGTCCACACCGTATTTCTTTCCGAGGGCTACAGCGGCCTTTGTGGAGTAAACGCCCTCCACCACCATCTTCACCTCATCCATGGCCTCCTGCATGGTCTTGCCCTGCCCCATCAGGTAGCCGGCCTTGCGGTTCCGGCTGTGGACACTGGCGCAGGTCACGATCAGGTCACCGATGCCGGTAAGTCCCATAAAACTCTCCAGGGCTCCGCCCATCTTGACACCCAGGCGTGCGATCTCGTGGATCCCCCTTGTGATGAGGGCTGCCTTTGTGTTGTCCCCGTATCCAAGGCCGTCGGCCATACCTGCTGCCAGGGCGATGACATTTTTCAGGGAACCGCCCAGCTCAATGCCCAGGATATCCGGGCTTGTATAGACGCGGAACACCTCGTTCATAAACATCTCCTGGAGGTACTCTGCGGTCTCCTTTGTCTTTGCGCCCACAACCACACTTGTGGGGATCTGCCGTCCCACTTCCTCCGCATGGCTGGGTCCGGACAGGACAGCCACATTGGCCTGAGGAATCTCCTCCTCGATCTGCTCGGAGAGGGTCATCAGCGTGGACTCCTCAATCCCCTTTGCCACATTCACAAGAATCTGCCCCTCTTTTACATAGGGACACATGTTTCTGGCTGTGCTTCTCGTAAAAGTAGAAGGCACTGCCAGGACGACAAAATCCTTGTCCGTCACAGTCTTCTCCATGTCTGTGGTAAACTCCATATCCTCCGGGATCTTCACCCCAGGCAGCTTGCTCTTGTGCTCCCTCTCCCTGGAGAGCATCTCCACTTCCTCCTCATTGATGGACCAGACGATCACCTCATGCCCATTCTTGTGGAGAAGAAGCGACAGGGCTGTCCCCCAGCTTCCGGCTCCCATAATCCCAACTTTTGCCATAATCTTCCTCCTTCCCGGCCCGCCTGCATATCCTGACGGGGCAGGGCCGCATACTCTGTTTATAAAGACGGTTCACTGGACCGTTCTATTCGCTCGCTATTATTTGCTCCTGCCCACACTCAGCTTGTTCTCTGTGCCGTTCATCAGGCGTCCGATGTTGGCTTTGTGCTTGTAAAATGCTGAGACAACCACAAGCGCCGCCAGCACGTACATTTCCGTCAGATGACTGCCGTCCACATGGAAACCTCCCATCTGCCCGTACACGACCACGCAGATAAAATATGTAACCACAACCACGAGGGACCCCACGGATACATACTTGGTGGCTGCCACGCTGATGAGAAATACAGCCAGGCAGATCAGCATGATCCAGATATTCCATGTAGTGATGATAATGCCGGCAGTAACCGCAATGCCCTTTCCGCCCTTAAACTTCATATAAAACGGATAATTGTGCCCCAGGATAGCTCCCAGGCCTGCATACTGGGAGAGGACCGGCATGATATCGCCGTGCGCTCCTCCGAAGATCAGTCGCACGACAAGAACAGCGAACACGCATTTGAGGCAGTCTCCAAGGAGAGTAATGACACCCGCCTTCCAGCCCATCGTGCGCAGAGCGTTGGTCGTTCCCGCATTTCCGCTCCCCTTTGTGCGGATGTCAATATGCTGCGTCTTTCCGTACAGATATCCTGTCTGGATCAGCCCGAAAGCATATCCGATGGCCAGACAAATAACTCGTTCTAACATGATTACTGCTCCTTCTCCTTCCGCTGGCGGATAAAGAATTTAAGAGACGTCCCCTTAAATCCAAAGGCCTCCCGGATTTTATTTTCCAGATACCTGGTATATGAAAAATGCATCAGCTCTTTATCATTGACAAAAATGACAAAGCTGGGCGGCTTCACCGCCACCTGAGTGATATAGAAAAGCTTCAGTCTCTTTCCCTTGTCTGAAGGCGGCTGCTGCATGGCCACAGCCTCCATCATGATCTCATTGAGAACGCCCGTGGCCACCCGGAGGTTCTGGTTCTGGATCACCATATCGATCTTCTCAAACAGCTTGTGAAGTCTCTGGCCGCTCTTGGCGGACACATACATGATCTCTGCGTAGGGCATGAAAGAGAGAACCTGGCGCACCTTGTTCTCGTACTCCCGCATGGTCTTGTCGTTTTTCTCGATGGCATCCCACTTGTTCACCACAATAATGATGCCCTTTCCTCTCTCGTGGGCAATGCCTGCGATCTTGGCATCCTGCTCTGTGACTCCTTCTGTGGCGTCAATGACGACCAGCACCACATCCGCCCTCTCCACAGCTGTCACTGTACGGATGATACTGTACCGCTCCAGCTCCTCCTTGATCTTGTTCTTCCGTCGAAGGCCCGCTGTGTCGATAAACACATACTCTTTTCCGTCATGGACCACCTCTGTGTCAATGGCATCCCGGGTGGTTCCGGCAATATCGGACACGATCACTCTCTGCTCGCCCAGAAGCTTATTGATAATGGAAGACTTGCCTACATTGGGCTTGCCTACAATGGCCACCCTGGGCCGCTCGTCCTCCTCCTCTTCCCCTGCGTGTTCCGGGAAATGAGCGATCAGGGCATCCAGCATATCTCCCAGTCCAAGCCTGGAAGATGCAGAAATCGGAATGGGATCCCCGATCCCCAGATTATAGAACTCATAGACATCTGCCATGAACTTATCAAAATTGTCTACTTTATTTACTACAAGAAGCACCGGCTTGCCGGACCGCCGCAGCATATCCGCCACCTTGGCATCCGCGTCCTGAAGTCCCTGGCGCACATCCGTCAGGAAAAGAATGACATCCGCTGTATCTATGGCAATCTGCGCCTGCTCCCGCATCTGGGAGAGGATCACATCTTTGCTCTCCGGCTCGATCCCTCCGGTGTCGATCAGCGTAAATTCACGGTCCAGCCATGACACCTCCGCATAGATGCGGTCCCTTGTCACGCCCGGCGTGTCTTTTACGATGGAGATCTTCTCACCGGCCAGCACATTAAATAAAGTGGATTTTCCCACGTTTGGCCGCCCCACGACGGCTACTACTGGTTTGCTCATATTGCTCTCCTTCTCAAATTACTGACATTTTATCTCTCGCCCGGCCTCTGACTGACCGGATCTTTTTATCTAAGTTTCAGCACAGCATCAATAAAATCCTGCCCGCTTGATTTTACAATATCTATTTCTGATTGTAAAGCATCTTTCAGCTCTGTGAGGGTCACATCGTCCAGGAAAACTTCCTCCTGGCTGCGAAACATATTGCAGGGGAGAAGAAGCGCCTTCCCCAGATCTTTCCCGGCCAGCTGCTCTTTCAGATCCTGCCCTGTGATCAGGCCGGCCACTGTGATCCTCTCGCCGAAATAGCGGTTCTCGATCTGGTACGTGTGGATCACTGTCCCGGGATACCGGCTCTTCAGCTTCTCCGCCATACTGCATATAAGCGGATAGGCCAGTTTCCCCGTGGCCACAGACACCTCCCGCGAAAGGTCATCCCCTGGGAGTCCGTCAAAAGCCTCCTGGAACTCATTTTCCAGAAGCCGCATCATCCCCACGCCGTTCTCCAGCTGCAGATACCCGTCGTACCGCTCCTGTGGCGGCATCTCCTCCCCGGCCAGCAGGTACCACTCATCTCCGGCATGGATGAAATGGATCCCCCACTTTTCGTACAGCTCATCCTGCCAGCGGTGGACCACTTCCAGCACCTTTCGGGCATCCTCCGGGGTGAAGGGCTCCAGCGGATACAGGCCATCCCTGTATTTCGTCAGCCCCACCGGTACCACGGACACACTCTGCAGGCAGGGAAGATACCCGGACAGATCCCGGATGGTCCTCTCCAGCTCCTCACCGTCGTTGATCCCCCGGCACAGAACGATCTGTCCGTTCATCTCAATCCCCGCCTCGTACAGCCTGTCCACCTTCTTCAGCGCCTCACCGGCAAATCGGTTGTGGAGCATCTGGCAGCGCAGCTCCGGGTTGGTAGTATGGAAAGAAATATTGATAGGCTCCAGGTGATACCGGATGATCCTGTCAATGTCATGGTCGCTCATATTGGTCAGTGTCACATAGTTTCCCTGCAGAAAGGAGAGTCTTGAGTCGTCGTCTTTGAAGTAGAGCGTGTCCCGCATCCCCTTCGGCATCTGGTCGATAAAACAGAAAATACATTTATTTCTGCAGGAGCGGTACTCATCCATGAGGCCCTGCTCAAACTCAATCCCCAGGTCCTCCTCATAGTCCTTCTCAATCTCCAGCTCCCACTCTTCCCCGTCCGGCTTCTCTATAGTAAGCACAAGCTGCTCGTCATTGACGTAAAAATGATAATCAAAGACATCCTCTACCTCCTGGTCGTTGATGGCCAGAAGAATGTCCCCCTTCTCTATGCCCAGCTCCTCTGCAATGCTGCCGGGCTCTATGCTCTTGATGATATGTCTGTGTGCCATATAAAATACCTCTGCTGTTTCTTATCTAATAAAGTATAACATATTTTGACCGATTAGTTGACCATTTTACCATAAAAGTGCTATAAATAATAGAGGAAAAACATATATGACTGGAGGAACCTATGTCAGATTTAAAAGTACTGGAACGTGCCCTGCCCGTGGCTCCCTTAAAGATCGCAGCTCTTGAGAGCTGTACAGAGCTGGGGAAAAAGGTAAATGACTATATCGTGCAATTTCGGAAGGACACATCAGAGGAGACACTCAGCTCTCCCGTCTATTCTTCCTATCAGATGGACAACTATCTGATCGAGTGCCACTGTCCCCGCTTTGGAAGCGGCGAGGCAAAGGGTACGATCAAAGAGACTGTCCGGGGCAAGGATCTCTTTGTAATGGTAGATGTGTGCAACTACAGCCTGACCTACTCGGTGAACGGCCACGTAAACCACATGTCCCCGGACGACCACTACCAGGACCTGAAGCGCATCATCTCCGCGGCAAACGGAAAAGCCCACAGGGTCAATGTGCTGATGCCTTTCTTATACGAAAGCCGCCAGCACAAGCGCACAAAGCGTGAGTCCCTGGACTGCGCCCTGGCGCTGGAAGAGCTGGTGGAAATGGGTGTGTCCAACATTATGACCTTTGACGCCCACGACCCCAGAGTGCAGAACGCCATCCCGCTCATAGGCTTTGACAACTTTAACCCGCCCTACCAGTTTATGAAAGCGCTGCTCAGGGCTGAGCCTGACCTGGTGCTGGACAAGGAGCACCTGATGATCGTCAGCCCGGACGAGGGAGCCATGCACAGAGCCGTGTATTTCTCCAATGTGCTGGGCGTGGAGATGGGCATGTTCTACAAACGCCGTGACTACTCCACCATCGTGAACGGCAAAAACCCCATTGTGGCCCATGAATTCCTGGGGGCTGATGTCAAAGGCAAGGATCTGATCGTTGTAGATGACATGATCTCCTCCGGAGAGAGCATGCTGGATGTGGCAAAACAGTTGAAAGACAGAGGAGCTGCCCGCGTCTTTGTGTGCACCACCTTCGGGCTTTTCACCAACGGCATGGAGATCTTTGACGACTATTACAACAAGGGCTACATCGATCACCTGATCACCACCAACCTCACCTATCTGCCGCCCGAGACACTGAATAAGCCTTACTTCACTGTGGCAGATATGAGTAAGTTCATCGCGCTGATCATCGACTCACTGAACCACGACATCTCCATTGGAGCTGTCCTTGATCCGACAAAGAGAATTCACGCGCTGGTAGAAAAACACAAAAAAGAACTGGCTGCAAGAAAGTAGCAGCAAAACTGACAGCAAAAAACTCCCGAACTGGGGACATCTCATTTTGTCCACAGTTCCGGGAGTTTTCTTCTTGGGAAAAATCTCTCTTAAACATGCTGCCCTGCCTGCGCCAGCTTCTCTCTCAGCGCCTCGTAGGCCCTGTCAAAGTCAGCTGTTTCTCTGCCTCTGTCTCTTGCGATCTCATGCCTTTCCCCGCTTTTGTCCGTGAGAAATAAAGCCTTCTCCTCGCCTTTTCCCAGTCCTACTTCCACCTTTGCCATGTCGCTGAGGCGGTAGACAAACACATCTGCCCGGAAGGAGAGTACGTACTCTCTTGCCACAAGCAGGCGGAAGGCAGGTACCTCCACCACATCCGGGGCGATCAGCTGATTAAAAAAGGCAGCCTTGTCCTCGATCCCTGAAAGTTTTGCGCGCAGCGCTCTCTGGCTCCTCACATTCAGCACAGCCAGCACGACCCCTGCCGCCGCCAGCACAGCGCCGATGACCGGACTGTTGAGGGCAGCAATGAGCGCCACCGCCAGCAGGCTGATCCAGACGATCATCCCTGTGCGCAGGCTCTTTGCCCTCTCCTCTATAAAATCATAATACTTCTGCTCTCCCGCAGTCTGTATTGCCATCACGTAAGCCTCCGTATCTCCATTTTTTCGCCGTCACAGAAGATTTAGCGGATGCGCTCCGGGAATCCCACTTTTTTCTGCACCTTGCGCAGCGTTTTATTTGCGTAGTATCCTGCTTTCTCCGCATTCTCCTTGATAATGCCGTCAATGTATGCCTTGTCCTTTGTAAGTCTTGCCGCCTCTTCCTGCAGAGGTTTCAGCACAGAGACAACAGATTCTCCTACAGCCACCTTAAAATCGCCGTATCCTCTGCCGTCAAACTCTTTTACCACTTCCTCCGGTGTCTTTCCGGTGCAGGCGCTGTAGATGTTGATCAGGTTCTTGACTCCCGGCTGCTCGTCCCTGTAAAGGATCTGTGCCTCAGAGTCCGTCACGGCCCGCTTGCATTTGCGCATGATCGTATCCGGATCGTCCATGAGGTAAATGCTGGCATTGGGGTTTTCATCTGATTTGGACATCTTCTTTACAGGATCCTGGAGGCTCATAATTTTTGCCCCCACTTTTCCTATATAGGCCTCCGGGATGGTAAACACATCCCCGTAAATATTATTGAACCTCTCCGCAATGTCTCTTGTGATCTCAAGATGCTGCTTCTGATCCACTCCCACTGGCACAACGTCTGCCTGGTAGAGAAGGATGTCCGCCGCCATCAGCACCGGGTAAGTGAAAAGTCCGGCGTTGATATTGTCCGCGTGTTTGGCCGCCTTGTCCTTAAACTGGGTCATCCGGTTCAGCTCACCCATGTAGGTGAAACAGTTCAGGATCCAGGCCAGCTCCGCATGCCCGGACACGTGGGACTGGTAGTAGATGCAGTTCTTCTTCGGATCCAGGCCGGCCGCGATGTAGAGGATGAGAAGCGCTCTCGCCCTCTTTCTCAGAGTTGCCGGGTCCTGCCGCACTGTGATGGAATGCATGTCCACCACGCTGTAGAAACATTCATACTCGTCACTCAGCGTCACCCAGTTCTTCAGCGCTCCCAGATAATTTCCAAGGGTCAGGTTCCCTGTCGCCTGCATCCCGCTGAATAGTACTTTCTTGTCATTGATCATGTCTGTGTCCTCCCATTTTTATAATCGATCATTTTGCCCAGGGTTCTACTTCATCCTTGTAGTACACCACATTTTCGGACAAAATCTGGAATTTTCCATCTCTGCAGTCCACTTCCGTGACTGCGCAGTTTTTGTGCACCCCCGCGCCCCAATACTGGGACAGAGGAGCCTTTCTTATGTAGCAGAGCAACCCCGCCAGCGCGGCGCCGTGAGTGGTGAGCAGGATCTGCTTTCCCTCGTATTTCGGATCACGAGCCAAATCCTCCAGGAACTCTCCCGTCCGGTCCCTCACCTGTCCAAAATCTTCTCCTCCCGCAGGAGCTCTGTACCTGTCCGGGCCGTCGAAAAAGCGGCGGAACTCTTCCGGCAGCTCCCAGCCTTCACTGGAGCAGAACTTTCCCTCGTACTCTCCAAAGGCCATCTCCTCGATCCGCGGTTCCTCTATGATGGGGACATCTCTTCCATCCAGTATGATCTGCGCTGTCTCCTTTGCCCTGGAAAGAGGGCTGGTAAAACAGAGATCAAAATGCACATCCGCAAGACCTTTGGCCGTCTCCCTGGCCAGGTACCTCCCAAACTCATTAAGAGGAATGTCTGACTGTCCCTGTATCTTTCTCGCTTTGTTCCAGTCCGTCTCTCCGTGACGGACAATGTATAATTTCATCTGTTGTGCCTCCCTTCGGGGCGCTTCGCACGCCCTCTCCTCGCCGTGCCGGACACTTCGGGGCGCTTCGCTCCCCCTCTCCTCGCCGCGCCGGACACTTCGGGGCGCTTCGCATACCCTCTCCTCGCCGCGCCGGACACTTCGGGGCGCTTCGCTCCCCCTCTCCTCGCCGTGCCGGACACTTCGGGGCGCTTCGCTCCCCTCAGTGTCCCGGGCTTCGCCCTATGAAAAGAAAAGGCCGCATCCCCGTCTGCTAGCAGCCGGCCTGCCGCCTTTTCTTTTCGCACGGCTCAGGCCTATCTCACACATTATACCACACCTGTGTTGTTTTGCCATAGAAAATCCATGAAAAAAGTGGTAGACTGAAGTATAGGGCATTTTTGCCTGGCATACTCTGGCAAAGGCAAAATCTGTTTTGCCCTGACTGACATATTATATTGGAAAGGATGATCTTACATGGAAAAGATTACAAGTTTTACCATTGACCACATAAAACTGGTCCCGGGCGTGTATGTCTCCAGAAAAGACATGGCCGGAGACTGTGTGGTGACCACTTTTGACCTGCGCATGACAAGCCCCAACGATGAGCCGGTCATGAACACGGCCGAAGTCCACACCATCGAGCACCTGGGCGCCACCTTCCTGAGAAATGACCCGGACTTTAAAGACAAGGTCCTGTATTTTGGGCCCATGGGCTGCCGCACCGGCTTTTACCTTCTGCTGGCCGGCGACTATGAATCTGAGGACATTGTCCCTCTTATGAAAAAGATGTTCTCCTTTATCGCAGAATTTGAGGGGGAAGTTCCGGGCGCGTCAC
Source organism: Lachnoclostridium phocaeense (assembly GCF_959599685.1). Classification (NCBI taxonomy): domain Bacteria; kingdom Bacillati; phylum Bacillota; class Clostridia; order Lachnospirales; family Lachnospiraceae; genus Lachnoclostridium; species Lachnoclostridium phocaeense. The sequence goes on along the minus strand of NZ_CAUGIN010000007.1, from coordinate 80,874 downwards.
CAAAAGACTGCGGCAATTATCTGGATATGAACCTTCCCATGGCAAAATACCTGGCAGAGAGATACTTAAAAGAGGTGCTGGAGGGGATCACAAAAGAGCGGCTTGTCTATCCGGAATAAAAAAATCCTGCACACAGCGAAAAAAGGGACTCAGAAAGGGTCCCTTTTACCAATTCCAGCTCTTTTCATTTTTCTGCGGATGACTTTTGTGTTCCCCTGACTTCTCAGGCTCCCACTTTCTATTGTAGGGAAAGTCTTTCTTCAGCACCACGTTACGGATGTAGGCATAGGTTTTCTCCTCTCCGTCCCGGGCCAGCCGCTTCAGCAGGTCGTGGAGAAGCTGCGCTGTCTCGGGGTGGATCATCTTTCCCAGCATGGCTGCACCCTTCTCGTAGTACTGGAGGGGATGCCAGTCCTCGTATTTGTCCTTCTGGTATGTCTTGGAAGCGGAGATCCGGTCCACAAACATTTCCGCCACATACCGGGCAGGCATCTTCATGCCGATGATCCCGTCCTCTTTGTGCATCCCGTAATCGATCCAGTATTCATAGTGATGCTTGTTCCGGCCCTTGTGGTGAAGCCAGGCAGAGGAATATCCCTTCGCCTCCCGCTCTGCATTGTTGGGACTTCTCGTCCCCTGATAGTACTTGCAGCCCACAAAAAACTCCACCGGCGAATACTTGGACATATCGTGGAGCAGCCCCTGACGGTAGAGCCCCAGCTTAAAGCAGCCCTTCATGACAAGGATCTTGTGATGAGTAATTGTGCAAAAATGTTTCCATGCCTTCATCTTTTTATACTTCCTTCTCAAATTCATTCCTTTTCTATACCTATTCTGCCCTCTGCCGCCCTATCCGCACAGATATTTTATCGCCCAGAGCAGAAGCAGATGGGCCGGGTAAAACACATAGAAAAAGTATTTCATACTCCTTCCCTTTTTCCCATTGTAGAGCCCCACAGGTATAACGTACAGGACTCCAAAGCGCTGCACCGGAGACTGCCACAGAAAGTTCCACAGTCCTCCTAAGGTCAGCCCTGCCCAGGGCCGCGCACGCCCTATATAGAAGATCAGCACCAGAAGGACGCCGCGGAAACCATAATCACTGCCCAGGGCCTCTGCAAACCACATAGCAATGAAGATCTCAAGAATGCGCTCCGGCCACTCCCTGCAGCGCTCCAGCGCCGCCATCAGAGCCACGCTGATAAAAAGCGTAAAAAATACATTCTGGCTCCGGGGATACCAGATACTCTGATGAAAGGCCAGGTCAAAAGGGATTTCCGACAGAATCGCAAAGATTCCCAGCCTTGCAAGGTACCTGTATATGTCTCTTGTATGGAAGAACCCCTCCGTCAGGAGAAAGGCGAATATGGGAAAGGCAAGTCTCCCGATCCTGACCAGGTTCAGCTCCTCCGGGAAGAGGATCCGCCCTGCATGGTCTGCCGCCATACAGAGAATGGCAAGGCACTTTAGAGAAAATGCGTCAAATACGGAGGCTCTCCTAAACAGTTCTCCGATCTTTGTCCCGCTCATCCCCTACCTGCCTATGAAGACGGCAATGGTCCTGTCTTTAAGCACAGCTTCCCTCTGGCTGTCCAGAAGCACTGTCTCCGGAAGGATGCCCTCTTTTGTGTCAGCGGCCAGATACCACTTCTTTCCCTTGGGCAGAGCCGGGAGAGCAAAGCCGTGCTCCAGCCAGTGCATGTTGTAGGCGACAAAGCAGTCCTCATCCTCCGCCATCTTCCCACAGTAATAGACACCCAGCTGACGGCTGGACACTTCCGAGGGGGTCTGCCACGCACAGGCGCCATGGTAGGACACATCGGGCACACCGCAGCTGATCTGGTCCATGCCAAGCAGCTCCTTCTCCTGCGCCAGCACCGGATGGGCTTTTCGCAGGGCGATCAGATCTTTCACAAAAGCGAACAGCTTCTTCTCGCGCTCCAGGCGGCTCCAGTCCAGCCACCCTGTCGGATTGTCCTGGCAGTAGGCATTGTTGTTTCCCTTCTGGGTGTTGCCAAATTCATCGCCCGCCAGGATGCAGGGCGTCCCCTGTGCCAGCAGCACCAGAAAGAAGGCATTTCTTCTCTGCCCCTCTCTTAAGGCCACCACCGCCTTCTTCCGGCTGGGTCCCTCTGCCCCGCAGTTCCAGCTGTAGTTGTAGTCCGGCCCGTCCTGGTTGTTCTCCCCGTTTGCCTCATTGTGCTTGGCGTCGTAGGAGACAAGGTCATTCAGTGTAAATCCGTTCTGGTTTGCAATATAGTTGTAGTATCCTTCTGCGCCTGCCTGGCGGCGGAGCCAGTAGATCACATCCCCCACCATGCCCTCGTCCCCTTTCAGGAAACGGCGCATCACATTCTGGAACCCGGTCTGATGCTTCAGAAGCTTCATCCCCTGCAGCATGGGATCCCTGTACACCCCGTCCACAGGCGTCACATCGGGATTCAGGATAAACCCGTCCACGTGGTACTCCAGCATATAATGGCGCAGGCAGGCCTCCATATAGATCCTGGGCGTGGTCCCCTCAAAGGGCATTTCCAGGATCACCTCAATCCCGGCCTTATGGCAGGCTTTGACCATGTCCTTCAGCTCCGTGACCGGATCTGCCGCCGCGTAGGCCGCCTTCGGCGCAAAATAATATCCCGGCCCGTACCCCCAGTAATTCACGTACTTGGGAGACGGGGCAAACTCGTACACCGGCATACAGTGGATCTGATTGATCCCCAGTTCCAGCATATAGGGGATCTTCTCCACAAGGCCGGCAAATGTTCCCTTGTGTTTTACCCGGGAGGATGTGTGCTTTGTAAACCCTCTCACATGGAGGCTGTAAGCCACCACTCTGTGCATGGGAATGCGGGGTCTTCTGTCCCCCTCCCAGTCATAGTCATCCACGTAGAGCACTCCTCTGACCTGGCAGTCCCGGGCGTCGCATATATCGTGGAACTTCTCCGTACCAGCCAGCTTCCTGGCATAGGGATCCACGAAGATCTCCTCCCCGATCCGGTAGTTGTACTCGTACTCCTGTGCCGGGAAATCTGCAAGGGCCAGAAAGCGCACGTCCCCGGTCTCCTCTCTATAGGGCATATCAAAGCAAAATGCCGGCTCCGGCTCCCCTTTTCTGTACAGCAGAAGCTCACACGTCTTCTCCTGGGGCGCCTCCACTGCAAAATTCACCTGCTCCCTTTTCACTTCCGCACCTAAAGGCGTAGGCCTTCCCTCTTTTTTTGTCATTACTCTTCCTTCCTGCTGCTCCTACTGCCAGCCGTCTGCTCCATACATTTCCACATTGTCCTTTGTGATCATATCAATGATCTCCACATAGTTTTCCTTCTCGTAGTCCTCTCCATTCAGGATAGCCAGTCCTACTTCCACAGCTGTTTTCCCCATATTGATGGGAGACTGGGCCGCAGTGCCGGCAATCTGTGTGTCAGATTTCAAAAGCTCCTTTTTGATATCCGGGGATCCGTCCACGCCATAGATGATCACGTCGTCCATCCCGAGAAGATTGACCGCTGTCTGTGCTCCCACGGCGATCTGGTCATTGCCGCACATGATGGCAGTCACATCCGGGTGCGCTTCCAGCGCTGTCTGGGCCACCTCCAGGGATTTCTCAAACTTTCCGTCTGTGTTCTCTCTGGCCACGATCTCAAATCCTGGATCCGCATCTGAGATCACCTCCTCAAAGCCGGTGATCCGGTCATTGATAGAATTCTGCGTGGGACACTCAAGGATGAGCACCTTTCCGCCTTCCGGGCACCGCTCCATCAGAGCCTGTCCGCAGATCCTGCCCGCTTCCACATTGTCAGAGCCCACGTAGGCATCCACGTAGTCCATCTCCTTCACCTGGGTGTCCACGTTGATGATCTTCACGCCCGCCTCCTGAAGCGCCTGCAGGGACGGCGTAATGCTCTCCCAGTTGACAGGGCTCAGGAAAATAGCGTCTATGCCGGAATCTATCATCTGTTCGATCTGGGACTCCTGGGTAGCCGCATCGGTCCCCGGATCCATGGTGATCAGCTCATGGCCCTGCTCTGTCAGGGTTTCGCGGATAGAATTTTCCAGCGTGATAAAATAAGGATTTTCCATATCGATGGCGCTGAAGCCGAATGTATATCCTTCCCCCTCAGCCTGTCCGTCCTCTCCCTGTCCCTCCTCGTCTTCTTCCTGCACCGGGTTGTCCTCCGGACTGCCCACGTTCTTTTTGCTGCAGCCTGCCGCTGACAGGACGCAGATAAGGATCATGGCAAGGACAGCCATGAACTTTCGGTTTCTCATATATGTTCCTCCTTCATGTCATCTAAATAATCTCATACATATTTAGTATTTTACAACATTTTACACCGTTTGACCAGTCCCGTATGGCGGGGGGAATATGGCGACCCGATATGTCTTGCTTTTACCGCCGCTCTCTGGTAGAGTAAAGAAAGAGGAACTCTCTTAAAACATGACAGAGAAAAAAGGAGAAAATGACTATGAGAGAACAGCAGAATGAAGAGATCACGGTAACACTGACTCTGGACAATGATGAAGTGCTCGAGTGTGCCGTCCTCACCATCTACGAGGCAGGCGGCCGTCAGTACATCGCTCTCCTTCCGCTGGATGAAAACGGGGAAGAAGAGGGGGATGTATACATCTACCGCTACATTGAGACAGACCCGGAAAATCCGGATCTTGAGAACATCGAGGACGACGAGGAGTACGAGATCGCAGCCGACGCTTTTGACGAGTGGCTGGATGAGCAGGAATTTGAGGAAGATCTGGACGCCTTCTAGGCGTCCTTCTTCTTTTTGCCCCGGAGCAGCAGCTCCTCCACAAACCGGGAAGGATCCGCATCCTTTCCGTTTTTTGTTTTCACGTAAGTGATGACCAGCTTCTCCTTGGCCCTCGTCATGGCCACATAGAACATGCGTCTCTCCTCCTCAATCTCCTCCTCCAGCTTTGCCTTCTTGTAGGGTGTCACGCCCTCGTTGGCGCCCAGGATAAAGACCGTGTCAAATTCCAGCCCCTTGGCACTGTGCATGGTCATAAGGGAGATGCCTTCCCTGTTCTCATCACTTTTTCTTCTCTGCTGCTCCCGCAGATTTCTCCCGTACTCATCCGTATAGCGGAACCACTCTTCCATTGTCTGAAAATCCTTTGTGCTCTCCTGGATCTGCTCCAGGATCTCAAAGAGATCCTCTTCCCCTACACGGCGCGTCTTAGCCCACTCCCGCAGGTACTCATCGTAGCCGATCCGCTTGCGGATGTACTGCAGGGCAGCAAAGGGCGTTTTGTTCTCCATCATTTTGATATCCCACTCAAACTGATCGATGCGGTCCTGCATCCAGTCCTTGTCACAGTAGAACTTCCGCAGCTCCTCAAAAGAGACCGCCGGATGTTCCATGCTCTCCCGGCTGATATACCGCCTGGGACAGTTGGCAATGTCCAGGAAATACTTTCTGTCCCGCCGGCCGAACGCCAGCTCCATGTAGCTGCGGATATTTCGCCCGATAAAATGCTCGAACACGTTGCGCACATACTCCCGCATGGAGAAGGGCAGGCGATGTTCCATCAGCTGTCCGGCCAGGATGCCCGCATCCAGATTGGTCCGGAAGAGGACTGCCATATCTTTGAGATCCTTCCCCTCTTCCATGCGCTTCTGTATGGAGGAGATAATGTACTTTGCCTCCTCCGTGGGGTCTTTCACCTCCTGGACATGAACCAGAGCCCCCTTGTCCTTCACCGCGCGCAGCTTTTTCGGATACCGTTTTTTATTGTGCTCGATGACCCGGACTGCCCCCTTCAGGATGTAGGAAGTACACCGGTAGTTCACATCCAGCAGGATCTGCCTGGCACCGGGGTAATCCTTGGGAAATCCCAGCATGATCCCGGGTCTGGCACCCCGGAACTGGTAGATGGACTGGTCGTCATCTCCCACCACAAAGAGGTTGTTCTCCGGAAGAGCCAGCATCCTGAGCACCTCGTACTGAACCCGGTTCACATCCTGGAACTCATCCACAAGGATATAGCGGAACTTCCCCTGCCATCTCTCCAATATGTCCGATCTGGTCTTAAAGAGCTTCCAGCACAGGAGCAGCATATCGTCAAAGTCGATCTTTTTCATCTGCTTCTTTTTATTCTCATAGAGTGTGCATATGTCCTGGAAATGCCGGGGGCTGACCTGTGACTCATACTGGGAGAGCCTGATCCCGCTGTTTTTTACTTTCCCCATCTCGGACAGGAGCCGCTCCAGATAGTCCTTCTCGTCCTCTATCTCCATGTCCGGGCTCATCTGGGGCAGGCTCAGGATCTGCCGCAGCAGCTCCCTCTTCTCCTCCTCCGCCATGATATTGGCCGACGTCAGGCCGTAGGCCCACTTCAGGATGCCGTAGTAGATGCCGTGGAAGGTACCGAACGTGACAGGCATGCCCCTTCCTCCCATGAGCCCCTCAAACCTCTGTTTCATCTGCCGGGCCGCATATCTGGTAAAAGTAATGACCAGAATTTCTTCTGGTCTTACTTTTTCTTTCTCTATTAAATATTTGATCCTCGCCGCGATGGTGAGTGTCTTGCCGGAGCCCGGCCCTGCCAGGACCATACAGGGTCCCTCCTTATGGCAGGCGGCCTCCTGCTGCGCTTTGTTAAGCTGCATCTTCTACCTCTCTTCCAGTTTTTCGATCCCTTTGCGGATGCGGGCCAGAGACTCCTCTTTTCCCAGGACTTCCATGATCTCCGTGGCTCCTCCCGGTGTGCTCTGCTTGCCGGACACGGCTGTCCGCAGCGGCCACATCACATAGCCGATCTTGACGCCCTTCTCATCCACGTAGGACTTCAGCGTATTGTAGAGCGCGTCGTTGCTGTAATCCTCCTGTCTCTCAAGAAGCGGCAGCGTCTCCCGCAGCACTTCCAGAGATGTCTCCTCATTGGTCTTCATCTTCTTATGGCAGTACATGGAGGTGTCGTACTCCGGCAGCTCCTCAAAGAAATCAATGTGTTCCCTGATATCCGGGAAGATCTCGATCCTTGTCTTCACAAGAGCGGCAATCTTCTTAAGATCCATGTCTTTTGTGATGACCTCTTTGATGTAGGGCTCTGCCATCTCATAAAATCTGTCAAAATCCATAGCCTTCAGGTACTCGCTGTTCATCCATTTCAGCTTCTGAATGTCGAATACAGCCGGAGATTTGCTCATATGACGATAGTCAAAGGCCTCCACCAGCTCCTCCAGGGAAAAGATCTCCTGTGTCCCCTCCGGGCACCAGCCAAGAAGAGCCACATAGTTGACGATGGCCTCTGACACAAAGCCCTGCTCCAGCAGATCCTCGTAGGAGGAATGTCCGCACCTTTTGCTCAGTTTTTTGTGGTTCTCATCTGTGATCAGCGGACAGTGCACGTACACCGGCACATCCCAGCCGAAAGCCTCGTAAATGCGGTTGTATTTGGGGGCGGAGGACAGGTACTCATTTCCCCGGACCACATGGGTGATCCCCATCAGGTGGTCGTCCACCACGTTGGCAAAGTTGTAGGTGGGATATCCGTCGGACTTGATCAGGATCATGTCGTCCAGCTCCTCGTTGGGTACGGTGATATCCCCGTAGATCTCATCGTGGAAAGTGGTAGTCCCCTCTGTCGGCATGTTGATTCGGATCACGTAGGGCTTCCCGGCCGCCAGATTTGCCTCGATCTCCTCTTTGCTCAGATGGAGGCAGTGCTTGTCATAGACCACGATCTCTGTTCCCGTCTCAGACACCTTGCTGCGCAGAGACTCCAGTCTCTCCTTGTCACAGAAGCAGTAGTAGGCGTCCCCCTGCTCGATGAGCTGTTTCGCGTACTTCAGATAGACGCCGGTCGCATTTCTCTCACTCTGGACATAAGGGCCCACGCCCCCGTCCTTGTCCGGCCCTTCATCGTGGACAAGCCCGGTCTTTTCGAGCGTCCGGTATATGATATCCAGAGCACCCTCCATGAACCGCTCCTGGTCTGTGTCCTCGATGCGGAGGATGAAATCGCCTCCCGCATGCTTCGCGATCAGATAGGCGTACAGCGCGGTCCTAAGATTGCCCACATGCATCCTGCCTGTGGGACTCGGTGCAAATCTTGTTCTTACTTTACTCATTGTCTTTCTCCATTTCTGTGATTATTTCTCCCAGCGCGTCATCCACCCGGCTCTGCCAGAAGATGTCCGCGTCTTTATTGGAAAAGTGGTCTTCTCCGTCTATGACGATCAGCTTATTCCCCTCATAGTAGCCGGTAAGCTGGCTGCACAGGAAGGATTTCAGGTTCGTCCCCAGAACGAGGAGCACATCCGCCTTCTGCATCTCGGTGGCCGCCCTGGTGATCACCTGGTTGTCCACCATCTCTCCGAAGAGGATGACATCCGGCCGCACCGCCTGCCCGCAGGTCTCGCACAGAGGTATCTTCTCCGAGTTCCTTATGTACTCTATCGGGTATTCCCTGCCGCAGTGGGGGCAGTAGTTCCTGAAAATGCTGCCGTGGAGCTCAATGACATTCCGGCAGCCCGCTCTTCCGGGGAGATGGAACAGCCTTCTTGTGATGATAGTCTGAAAGATTCCGGCCTGCTCCAGCCTGGCCATCTCATAATACCCCTTCCCGGGCGGTATGTCTACCGCTGAAAGGAGCTCATTCCTGTAAAAATCATAAAACTGCTGCTTCCGGGTAGAAAAAAAGGAGCTGGAAAAAATCTCCTCGGCGGAATACCCGTACTTTTCCTCGATGGCATAGGACTCTCCGCCGTCCCTCACCACCGGATAGCCGCTCTCCTCCAGCATGCTCCGCCCGCTCAGCACCACTGTGTATCTGCTGTCCCGCAGCATCTCGTAAATCGTTCCCGCAATACCTGACATGGTCTCCGCCTCCTTCTATATCTGTATCCGGACCGCAAAAGGATCCTAATATAGTTTTATTGTACCACACTTGATTTATGACAATCAAGCCTCTTTGGAGGCTTTGCGGAGTTTCCACCTCTTTTTCCAGTACAGAGGCTGGAAAAATTCCCTGGGGATGGACACGATGAACACGATGCCGAGCACGATGGCAAAGGCAACCTTCACCGCGCCGATCCCTCTCTGGGCCGCCTCTCCCAGCTGGCCTGTCACCAGGTAGTAGGCCGTGTAATACACGCCCGCCCCGGGCACGAGGGGGAAAATACCCGAGATCATGAAGATCGTGATAGGGCATTTCAGCCGCACAGTCAGCATCCGCGAGATGAGCACCACTACCAGCGCCCCGAAGAAGGAGGACACCGCCGCCGAGGCGTGTTCCACGGCCAGGCAGTAGACGATCCAGCCCATGGCTCCCGTCGTCCCGCAGCTGATATAGAAGCGCTTCGGCACATTGAACATGACGGCGAACCCTATGGTCCCGAAAAAGGCGCAGAAAAAATTCAGCAGTATATCCTGAACAGCACTCATCATATACCCACTCCTCCCATGATGTTCGTGTAGGCTCCCAGCGTAAAGCCGACGCCGATAGCAATATAGACAAAGACCAGGAGCGCGTCTATCATACGCACAGTCCCAGACAGGAAGTCGCTGTCCGCAATATCCCGGATGGCATTGGTAAAAGCCATTCCCGGCACCAGAGGCATGATACCGCTGATGATCATGCCGTCCAGGTGAAGGACAGCCGGGAAGAAATGCCGGAACAGGAGGGCCAGAAAGGTGATGAGCACGCCTCCCACGATGTTGACGATGATCTTGGATATACGGAGCCTTTTGGAGGCCAGGACCCACACATACAGGAAGCAGCCTATGAGAAAGGCAGCCAGGCTGTCCATCACGCCCGCCCCCAGAAGGAACCCGAAGCATCCGCTTCCCATGCCTGCCGCAAGGATCTGCAGATAGCCCTTCGTGGGCGGGATCTCCTCAATCTCCTTCAGGCGCTCAAAGGCCTCGTCTATCCCCACGAGGCCGGCGGAGATCTCCCTGGAGAGGGCATTCACCTCCGCCACGATCCCAAGGTGGGAGGAGGACAGCGGGATATGCTTTACCCGGGTGTACGTATCCCCGTCACCGATCTTGATGCTGACGATAATGGCGTGGCTGAGAGTAAATATATCCACGTCCTCCACGTGAAAGCGCCCGCATATGTACTTGATCGTCTCCTCCACACGGAAAATCTCACCGCCGTTTTTCAAAAGGATGCGCCCCGCCTCCAGGGCCAGATCCAGCACCTTCTTGGGATCTGCCTCTGTCTTCAGGTCCTTTTTCAGGTAGATCATGTCCGTCAGCAGCACCCCCTCATCCCAGATGGGCTCCCTGTAATTGGCTGTAAAAAATCCGGGCACAATGTGGGAGTGGACAAAGCCGCAGTGCTGGTAAAAGCGGATTGTCTTCTCCGTATTCCCGGTCCCCACATACATGGTGTCGCACTGATAGCTGTATTTCTCGCACACATAGTGGACAAGGGCCGTGCCATACCCCCTGCCCTGAGCCTCCTCCCTGGTGGCCAGGTTCTTCAGCTCACATTTTCTTTTCCCAATCTGACAGACAACACAGACAGACTGCACCTGCCCCTGGTCATCGTATAACGCAAACATATCCCCGGAGTCCAGATACTTCTCTATCATGTCCTCCTGGGGATCTGCCAGCATCAGTAAGTCGAGAAATGCAGTCTTCTGCAGTGTAACCTGTTGAATTTCCATCCTTTTCGTCCCTCTATCTGATCCTTCCATTTACAAGTTCAGCCTATTATAACACCATCCTTTCAAAAATGACAGAGGGATTTTGGACTGTTCTTACACAAAAACAATAGCAAAAGAGGAGGCGGCGTCCCGGCATACCAGACGCTGCCTCCTCTCTTTATACTTTTAGTTGATATATCCGGCCTTCTTCAGCTCCTCCTGAGCTCTGCCCAGGTTGGCATCGGACACCAGGATGATAGGCCCTGTACAGCCCATGCCGCTCTCCGCATAAATCCCCAGCTTCCAGAGAGCCCGCACGCCGTCCTCCAGATCCATGATCTCGATCCCTGCGATCTGTGATGTCACCGGTTCCTTGGCCGGCGCCTTCACTTCCTCCTGCTCCGCAGGCTTTGCAGACGCTTTTCTCGCTGCCAGTATCTCTTTCAGGCCCGCTTTTTCTGCTGCCGCAAACTCTTCCTTCGCAATGTCAAAGACTTTTCCTCTCAAAAGATCAGCCGCATAGTTCAGCGCACCCTTGATGAGGGGCGCCCCGGAAGCCCTGGAAATGATCAGCACCAGCTGCTCATAATTTTCCCCAATACCAGGGCCATATCCAAATCCGGATGCCTCATAGCTTCCTCCTGTTGTGAAGGAGGAGAGCATCTTGATCAGGATATTTCCGGACAGCGAGTCACATACCATAATATCCGCAGATCCCTGGAGCACGTCATTTCCCCTCATGACGCACCCGCCGTCTGCCCTCGCCGACTCGGCAAATGTAATATCATATCCGTTCTCTTTCAGCTGTTTCAGGGCGATCTCCGTCTGGCGCGCCCCGTCCACATTCAGAATCCCGACGGTGGGATTCTTCTTTCCGCAGGCTTTTGCTGCAATGATGCCGTAAATGGCATTTTTGATCATCCCTTCAATGCGGTCCGCGCTGGAGGTGCCTGTAGTGGTGGCCACAAACATCTCCCTTCCCTTCGCGGGGGTGACGGCCCGGCCCACAGTGGAGACGCCGATAGGGAAAGGAAAATGCATGGTGACAGCCCCGTCCACTTCCTTGTTCTTCAGGAGCTCCTCCATCTTTTTGTGTCCTTCCTCCTCGTCAGCCACTTTGACAGTGGTCACGCCTTCCGCCTCAAGAGTGCCGATGTAGAAGACATCGATCCCCTCCTTTGCGGCGGCCACAGCTGCCTCCATAGCGTTCTCCTCACCGTGTTCGCTTCCCATACCGGTGAGAGCGATCTTGGGCTTTTTCCCGAACCGGCCGCTCTCCAGCCCCTCTGCCATTTCCATAAAGGTGGAGGCGATTATTTTTTCAATGTGATCAGCCATGTTCCACCCTCCTTTACTCTGCCAGAAGCGCTGCTGCAAATTCTTTCATAGCTTTTGCGATCAGCCCTTTTACTTCCTCTTCGGAGACGCCGCTCTCTTTCTTCTCCTGCTCTGCCGTGTTTCCGTGGATCACGAAAGACACGCCGTCAAAAAGATTGGTCATACGGCCAAGGAAGAGGCTTCCCTTTCCGATGATCATGGCATTCTTGATCTTTCCTTCCAGGATATCCTCCCTGGCAACGCCGATGTAAGGCACACCGGAGGGAATATGTCCCTGGGTGGGCGCCCAGCCGGTCAGTCCGTGCTTCTTTGTAAAGTCTGCCAGCTCCTTGCGGTCCAGCTCTCCTCTCTTCACAGCCAGAGCGCCGATCATCTTGTAGTTGGCAAGAGGCACATCTCCGGCTCCCGCCGGTTTGGTGATATCCGGGTTCTGCATCTCCGGTGAATACTTGTCGATATCCGGGATCTTCATGCCCGCTCTGTCCAGAGGATCCGCTACAAGACTGCCGATGACAGCCTGGGGAGCAGAACCTGTGCCCACTGTGTGGCGTCCCAGCATGCCAAGGTCGATCTCCGGGCTTACGCCGTCGTTCTCTGTGATGACAACGGCAAATCCGCCCAGGCAGTCCTCCAGGATAGGGAGGCCCTTCTTCACATGGTCCTTGCCGTTCATACCAAGCTTGGCCGTGCAGCCGCCGCTGGTCACGACAACAGTCTTGTATGCGCCGGATTTCACCAGAGCCGCCGCCTCAATGACAGCATGGGTAGGCGCCGCACAGAAGCCTCTGGCGTCAGAGCCTGTGGCGTTCACAAGTCCTGCCACCTCTGCTGCCGCCTTTGCGAAGTTGCCGCCGCCTCTCTGGTTCATATCGCCGCAGGCCTCCTCCGCACAGTCGATGACGTACTCCACGTCCTCCTTTTTGATGCCCGCGTTGCGGACCGCGTAGAGGAGCGCCAGCACGCTGGATGCCTTGCTCATCAGGTTCTCATGCATGACATGAGCGGACAGATTCTGGTCAATGTCGTGGGCGGCCTTCACACAGCCTACCAGTTTTCCATCGAAATACAGTCCTTCTGCATGCTCTTCATTTACAAACTGCTCGATCTCGGAAAGCTCCACACCCTCGTGCACTCTTTCCAGGATATCTTCTGTGATCACCGGATCTTTTGCCAGCGCTTCCTTATGGGCTGCGACAAATCCCTTCTCCAGTCTTACCACCTCGAACATGTCGCTGGCCTGCACAAGGAGGAGGAACTCTTCCTCAGGCATGATCTCGCCAAATTTTCCGTAGCGGTCCGCCCCTTCCATCTTCTTGTCGTACCAGGGGAATTCCACTTCCGCCAGCTCCTCCGGATGGACGTTGCCGATATAGGTCTGGTTTGGCCAGTAGGATACCGCCTCCTCATATGAGCGGAGTTTTTCCGGCACTTCCTTCAGATACTCCGACTCAGGATTGACGATGCGCTCTGTCGTCTGTGTTGTTCCGTTATACAAAACCATATCCGGTGTATGTACTAAAATATAGCTTGCCCCTTTGATCACACTGTTCATGGGTTTTTCCCCTTTCTTCTTTTTTTATCATAATAAGCAGAGCGGCGGGGTGACACCGCCCCGCCCTCCTAGAATTTACAATATTGCTCTCTGATAGCTGTCATCTCGGAAATGATATCATCTACATCGAGAACCATCTCCATCATGCTGATCTGCTCATCATAGACAGCCTCGTCAAATTCTTCCTTCATCTCCGGCTCGCATACGTGATAAACCTGAAGTCCAAGCTGGACTCCTGTCAATGGACCTGCGAAAGTAGGATCTCCTGCTGTAACAGTCTCAGCTGCAAGACCTGCAGCCTCGCCCTCTGCAGCTCCGAGAACTACAACAAGGTTCTCCGGGCCGTACTCGTCAGCAAACTCCTTTACTCTCTTCTGGTTTTCCAGATCCATTGCGCCTGCGCTCGTTCAGACGAAGCATTCCGTGGACGCGAATACCACTTCCCCGCCAGCCGTCTTTACACACTCGGCAATGGCAGGTCCCGGAATTCCGTCACGGTCTCCGATAACTATCACTTTTTTGTTTTCCAAAATAGCCATAATTATGCGTTCTCCTTTCTTATGTTGTTTTTTGCTGCTTTAAAATTTTTATGATTAAAGATATTTCTTAATCATCGCTTCAATGCTCTCCGGTGTGCAGTCGTCTTTTACAAGCTCCTCGACTTTCTCTCCATCCTTGTAGATGGCCATTACCGGAAGTCCCAGAACTTTCTGGGAAATGGCAAGGCGGCGCGCCTTTGTGGTGTTCAGGGATGTGAATTTGATCTTGTCCCCGTATGTGTCTGCAAACTCATGTACCTTCGGCATAAGAGCCTGGCAGGGCACACAGCCGTCTCCATAGAAATCAACGAATACATATCCGTCAGCTTTCAGCACTTCTTCTTCAAATGTGGTCTTATCTACATCAATCATTGTTCTCTGCTCTCCTTTTCTTTCCAGATGTTTTTCCTGGTCTCTAAAAATAATCGGACAGGCTTCTCTCCACCTGTACAGCGGCGATGGCTCCATCCGCAGCTGCCGTCACAACCTGACGGAGGCTCTTGATGCGGACATCTCCCACTGCGTAGACATTGGGAATATTTGTGTGCGTGTCCTCATCGGTGCGGATATAGCCTCTCTCGTCCATATCCAGGATGCCCTCAAACAGCTTGGAGTTGGGAACGGTTCCAATAAAGCCGAACACGCCGAACATGCCGTCTTCCTCGTCCGCCTCCACAGTTCTCACTTCGCCGGTCTTGACATTCTTCACCTTCATCCACTGGAGGATGTCGTCTCCTCCTAACTCCTCCACAACGCTGTCCCAGAAGAACTCGATCTTCGGGTTTGCAAAGGCCTTCTCCTGGATGGATTTGGCTGCGCGCAGCTCGTCTCTTCTGTGGATGATGGTAACTTTTCTGGCAAATTTAGTCAGGTACATGGCCTCCTCCACTGCGGAGTCGCCTCCTCCTACGACAAACACTTCCAGATCCTCAAAGAAGTTGGCATCGCAGGTAGCGCAGTAGGATACGCCTTTTCCTCTGAACTCAGCCTCGCCCTTGCATCCGATGGGGCGTGCGTAAGCGCCGGTGGCAATGATCACATTTTTTGCCTGGTACTCATTTTTCGCACTCTTCAGGATCTTGATCTCGCCGCTGAAATCCACTGCGTTGATGGTGTCGGCAACGCGCTCTGCGCCGAACTTCTCCACCTGCTGCGTCATTCTTGCGATCAGGGAAGGTCCTGACTCTCCTTCCACCATCTGGCCGGGATAGTTCTCAATGTCATCCGTGATGGCGATCTGTCCTCCGTCCTGGCCCTTCTCGATGACCAGTGTGGAAAGGCGGCTTCTTCCTGCGTACAGTCCTGCCGCCAGACCACCGGGGCCTGCGCCCAGGATGATCACGTCATAAACTTTGCTCATCGGTAACATCTCCTTTTCTTTTTGTTTTCATTTTAATCGAAAATGGTCTGGCCGTCCACCTCTGTTGTGAGAGCTGTCAGGGCTTTCTCCACGATATGGCGGCGGAGTTCTTTCTCCTCCTCGTGGCTTAAGGCCGGATTACCAAGGGGATGGGGGATCGCGATAGCCGGAACGATCCTGTTGGCTCCTACGGTCATGGAGATCGGTGTTACTGTACAGATGTGTACTACCGGAATGCCAGCCCTCTCAATTTCTTTCACCATCGTTGCACCGCAACGAGTACAGGTGCCTCATGTGGAGGTCAGGATAACTGCATCCACGCCGTCCGCCTTCAGTTTCTGTGAAAACTCGTCCGCAAAAGCCTTGGCAGATGCAACGGCTGTACCGTTTCCTGTTGTTGTATAGAAGAGATGATGAAGCTCGCCGATCTTTCCTTCCTTCTCCATGTCTCTGAGCACGTCCACAGGAAGCACCCTGTCTGCGTCCTCATTGGCATAGACCGGATCGTATCCGCCGTGAGCCGTCTCGTATGTCTCGGCTGTCAGATCCATGACGCCTGCTATATCGTACTCACCGTAGTGGGAAGCACTGGAACTCTCAATGTGGTCCGGATTTCCCTTGGGAACAATACCGCCGGATGTGACAAGGGCGATCTTTGCGTGGGCCAGATCCTTCACTGCCGGATTGGGAGCCACCTTGTCAAAGCTGGGCATGGGATACTCTGTCTCGAAAGGCTTGTCCGCCAGCTTCTTAAGGAGCATGTTCACAGCGCGCTTTGAACCTCTCTCCTTCTCGAAGAAGTTTACCCTGACGCCGTTCGGCATATACCCTTCCTCGCAGGAAGCGCCGATCTTCTCGCCTCTTACCAGCTTCAGGGCCAGGGGAGCCATCTTGCCCACTGCCGCTCTCATGCCTGCTGCGCTGTTCTTTGTGGAGATCATGTAGACCTGATCCTTAAACATATCCGCGCCCGGGTTCTCCACGTACATTCCTGTCACTGCAGGGATGCCCAGCTCTTCCTGGACAGCTGCCGCGATGGTGCCGCAGGCCACGCCGTAGCGTCCTGCATTGAAAGCCGGTCCTGCGATGAATACGTCCGGAGCCTGCTCCTTTACCATGGCCAGGATGTCTGCCTTTGCCTTCTCCAGGTTCTCATTGAAATAGGAGTCACCGCACACTATCGTTGCAATGATCTCCGCCTCGTCCTTAAAGTTCATATTGAACGCAAGTCCGGGTCCTACGACCTCACCCACGCGGATCTCTGCCGGGTAGTCCGCTTTCTCCTCTCCGCCGATATTAGCGAAGAACTGATTGATATAATGTACAACTTTGATCTTACTCATTTCCTGTATGTCCTCCCTTCTATCTTGCGCTCAGCTTGTTAAATCCTGTCTCGTTGGTAGCTCCTGTGATAACCTGGAGCTCCACCTCCAAAGATCCGTCCTCCCGGAGCGTCTCCTCGCTGGCACCTGCGATCTTTGTCACATAGTCCAGTGTGCCGATCACCTTGTCAAGTTTAGGCAGAATGATCACTTCGTTTGCGTTTCCGCCTGTGACAACGGCGTCTGCAGCCGCGTCCGCATCTGCCAGAGACTGTGACTTTCCGTCCCGTCCGGCGTACTCGTCTGTGATGATGACTGTCTTCACGCCCTCTGCCTCGATCTTCTTACAGTTCATGATCAGGTCTGTATCCGGGTTTCCGAATCCTTCCTGGGATACGATGACGCCGTCCAGATCCAGCATCTTGCACAGCTTAGCCGTCCAGTCGGAGGAGCGCTGCTTGTCTGCCAGGTACACGTTCTCGTTGGTGATGATCTGGCACACAAAGTTCAGAGTCTTTCCGTGCTCTTCAAACAGGTCGTGCACAACCGGGTTGTTCTGATGTACATAGGTAGGATTCTTGTCGCATGCGGACACACAGTTTCCAGACACGATAGCGCCGTCCATGATCTCTGTGGGGCTTAAGATCGTGGGAACGATCTTCTTTGCGTCCACTCCGTACACATAGGTGTCGTGGAGAAGCCCCTGGCTCTGCAGCATCTGCACATAGGCAACTCTGGGGAGCTCCGGATATTTCTCCAGTCCCTCCTTGATGGTGCATGTCTCATATACTTTTGTCTCATCCGGTGTCAGGCTGCGGGCAAGTTCCCCAATGTAGGCCGCCACTCTGAATCCGGCAAATCTGACTGCCTTCTCATAGTCATGCTGTTTGATATCATCAACCGGCTCGCACACCATCACCAGGTTGAGTGTCTGGGAGAAGGGTGTGTACTGTGCTCCCGGCCCTGTCATGTCGATAATGCCTTCCTGGAAGCCGACAATGCGTCCCGCTGTCACTACAGCCATGCCCTTGAGTGCGTATGTCTTTCCGCTTCCCACTGTGTCTACCTTGGAGATCACTCCCGGGAATACGCCTCCTCTTCCTTCCACTTTTACTCTGGGCTCGATCACGTCCTTCACAGGTGTGATGCGGACAGACTCGCCCGGGCGGGCAATGTCAAAAGACACTCCCTTGATCTTCTCATCTTCCAGAGCTGTCTTTTCCAGCTCCTCCTTTGCTACATAAAGGACACCGTCCTGAATTTTGCTCTCATCCGCAAACTGGATATCCTTGATGTAAATGTGGCCCATTTCTAATCTCACGTCTCATTACCTCCTTGCAATCCTTTTTATGCTGTGTTTCTCTGCAGCTTCTTCCTGCCTCTTACTGTCGGTTCTACCATACGTCCGCCGACTCCATCGCGCTTTCCAGCAGTGTCCAGTCAATGAGCTGAAAATCTTCATATACTTCCTGCCCGTAACTTTTCTGACGGTCTGTGAATTTCTCACAGGTCTGTATGGCCGCCTCGATCATTCTGACGGACTGCGGGTCCACCTCCTCTTTTTTCCCGCTCAGCATGATCGATTTGTACGGTGTCTCCTTTGGCTTTACGCTCCCTGACAGAGGATGCGACAAAAGCCTGTGGCCCTGGCAGATCTTTTTCTCTGCCTCTCTGAGCAGTTCCTCATAGGGAACAGATATATAACATACCGTCCTGCGCCCCTCCAGTTTGCGGGCTGCAAGCGGATTGTTAGTCAGGATCATATAGCTGTCCATCTTTTGTCTCCTTTCATCTGCCCGGCCAAGAGCCGGTCAGGGGCGTCGCCGGCGCGCTCTGCCGGATATATGCCCAATAAAAAAGGGACGTCGCAAACACTTCCTTGTGTATGCCGCCCCGCTCTGTCTACCCTGCTGATGTCTGAACAGCTGTCCTCTGCTCATCCTTCTGCAACATATTCAGAATTCGTCCCTCTTCCAATCCTTTTGCCTGAAAGTTTCACCAGTGGACCAGCGCTTTGTCCCTCGGCTTGCCTCTTCGGCGGCTGCTCGCTGTCAGCTCTCTCGTGAAAGAGATCGTCCTTATGCAGTTGTATGTCTCATATATCTCATCTATAAATATGGATGATCTATCATGTCTATCAATGACACATTTATACTACCTTAGTTGTGGTTTTTTTGCAATACCCTCAAGAACAAGAAGTTATTTTTGTATGTTTTGCACAATTTTCAGACTCAATTTTTGTTACTATTTTGTCTATCTCCTTTTTTTGCCATGAGAGATCGCAGCAAGTAAAAAGTGGGCGGGAATTTCTCTGTTTCCCACCCTTTTTGCACTCTTTATACGTTGATCTCTGCCTTCACGCCCAGAAGGTCTCTGTTCTTCTCCAGCATAGGACGGACCACATCTGCCAGGTACTTGTCCACCTGCACAGAGGCACGGCCTGTATATTTTGCAGGATCCATAGTCTTTTTCAGCTCATCCAGACTAAGCCCGAAAGCCGGGTCTGCCGCGATCAGCTCCAGAAGGTTGTTCTCCAGTCCCTTCTCTTTCACATTTTTTCCTGCTTCCATGGAGAGCTCCCGGATGCGCTCATGCAGCTCCTGGCGGTCTCCTCCAGCCTTCACAGCGTCCATCATAATGTTCTCTGTAGCCATGAACGGAAGCTCTGCCATAAGGTGCTTCTCGATGACCTTGGGGTAGACTACAAGCCCGTCCACCACGTTCAGGCACAGGTCCAGGATGCCGTCAATGGCCAGGAAGCCTTCCGGCACGCTGAGACGCTTGTTGGCAGAGTCATCCAGCGTTCTCTCAAACCACTGAGTGGCAGAGGTGACAGCCGGATTCAGCGCGTCCACCATGACGTACCTGGAAAGGGAAGCGATCCGCTCGCTGCGCATGGGGTTTCTCTTGTAGGCCATGGCAGAGGAGCCGATCTGGTTCTTCTCAAAGGGCTCTTCCACTTCTTTTAAGTGCTGCAGAAGCCGGATGTCATTGGACATCTTGTGGGCGCTGGCAGCGATCCCCGCCAGCACGTTCAGCACTCTTGTGTCCACTTTCCGTGAATAGGTCTGGCCGGATACCGGATAGCAGGCCTCAAAGCCCATCTTCTTTGCGATCATGGGATCGATCTTGTCGATGGTCTCCTGGTCTCCGTCAAAGAGTTCCAGGAAGCTGGCCTGTGTTCCCGTGGTCCCCTTGGATCCCAGAAGCTTCAGGCTTCCCAGCACGTACTCCAGATCCTCCAGATCCATCATAAACTCCTGGAGCCAGAGCGTTGCCCTCTTTCCTACAGTGGTGGGCTGGGCCGGCTGGAAGTGCGTGAAGGCCAGAGTGGGAAGATCTTTGTACTGTTCAGCAAAATCAGCCAGCTCTGCTATCACGTTCACGATCTTTGTGCGGACCAGTTTCAGGGCCTCGGACATGATGATGATGTCCGTATTGTCCCCCACGTAGCAGGATGTGGCTCCCAGGTGGATGATGCCCTTTGCCTTGGGGCACTGCTGGCCGTAGGCATAGACATGGGACATAACATCGTGGCGCACCAGTTTTTCTCTCTCTTTTGCCACATCGTAATTGATATCGTCCGCGTGGCTCCTCAGTTCCTCGATCTGCTCATCTGTGATAGGAAGTCCCAGTTCCTTCTCCGTCTCCGCCAGGGCGATCCACAGGCGCCTCCAGGTGCGGAATTTCATATCAGGAGAAAAAATGTACTGCATCTCCCTGCTGGCATACCGCTCGGAGAGCGGGCTTACATATCTGTCGTGACTCATAGATTTTCTTTCCTTTCTCTGCTCATAAAAATAGTTTCTGTTCTCTTTCTCTCATTCTAGCACAGCTTCTATTCAAATGCCAGGGAGACATCCCGCCCGGGCACTTCCATGGGATAATTTCCTGTAAAGCAGGCATCACAGTATCCCAGCTCTCCCACCATGTCCTTCAGCTTTTCGATCTCCATGTAGCCGAGGGAGTCTGCTCCGATCATCTCCCGGATCTGCTCTGTCGTGTGGGAGTGCGCGATCAGCTGTTCATTGGAGGGCACATCCGTTCCAAAGTAACAGGGATACAGGAAGGGGGGTGAGCTGATCCTCACATGTACCTCCGTGGCCCCCGCCTTTTTCAGCATGCGGATGATGTTGGCGCAGGTGGTGCCCCGGACGATGGAGTCGTCCACCATGACGATCCTTTTCCCGCGTACTACTTCCGGGATCACGTTCAGCTTGATGCGCACGCTGGACTCCCGCTCGCTCTGTTTTGGCTTGATAAAAGTCCGTCCCACGTAGCTGTTCTTGTGGAAGGCCATCCCCACCGGAATACCGGACTGCTCTGAGTAGCCCCTTGCGGCCACAAGTCCCGAATCCGGAACCCCTACCACAAGATCCGCCTCCACCGGGTAGGACTGGGCCAGCGCCCTGCCGGCTGTGATCCTGGCATGGTACACGTTCACACCGTCCAGGGTGCTGTCCATTCTGGCAAAATAAATATATTCGAAAATGCATCTGGCGTGCCTGGCCGGATCGATGGCCATACTCTTGTCGGAGGAGATGCCGTCCTTTGTGATGGACACGATCTCGCCCGGCTCCACGTCCCGCACAAATTCCGCGTCAACGGCAGCCAGGGCGCAGCTCTCGGAAGCCAGGATATAGGTGTTGTCCCTCTTTCCGATGCACAGGGGCTTCAGGCCGAAGGGATCTCTTGCCCCGATCATCTTTCTGGGCGAGATGACCACCAGTGCGTAGGCCCCCTTTATCTTCTTCATGGCATTTTTCACTGCCCCCTCCACATTGGGCGCCTGCAGGCGCTCTCTGGCAATGTGGTAGGCGATCACCTCCGAGTCGATGGTGGTCTGGAAGATGGCCCCGGTGTGCTCCAGCTCATGCCGCAGCTCCACCGCATTGGTCAGGTTTCCATTGTGGGCGATGGCCAGGACACCTTTCACATAGTTGATGACCAGAGGCATGGCGTTCTCCGCCCTGGATCCCCCTGCCGTGGAGTAACGGACATGGCCCACGCCCAGATTGCCGTGGAGGGCATGGAGGGCTTCCTCGTCAAACACTTCATTGACAAGCCCCAGCCCTTTCTTTGACCGCATCTTCCGCTCTCCGCAGGTGTCTGTCACTGCGATGCCGCAGCTCTCCTGTCCTCTGTGCTGCAGTGCAAAAAGCCCATAATAGACAGTGGGGGCTACATCGCCCCCATCCATATCATAAGCACCGAAAACACCACATTCTTCTCCAAGACCTGTTGTCACTTTTTCAAAGTTATCCATGTATGTTTCTCTCGCTCCTTATCCTCACAGCGCCATGCACCGCAGGCGGGCGCTGCCTGTTGTTTTACATTGTCAGGTTTCCGGGAAATCCCGCTGATTTACCCATAAAAGTATAATACAAGGCGGGGAGAAAAGCAACATTCCTCCCCGCCCGTCAAAGATAAGCACTCATTATTTATTTTCCGGCATATTTATTAGTATTACTAAACAATCAGCCGCGATTTATAAGTTTTCTCCTAATTTTCCAAGGAATTCCTGCATTCTTTCGTTAGAAGAACCAAAAACTTCCTCCGGCGTCCCCTGCTGGGCAATGACCCCCTTGTCCATGAAAATGATCTGATCCGCCACGTTCCTGGCAAAATTCATCTCATGTGTGACAATGACCATGGTCATGTGCTCTGCTGCCAGATCCCGGATGACCTTCAGGATCTCCCCTGTCAGCTCCGGATCCAGGGCCGAGGTGGGCTCATCAAAGAAGAGGATATCCGGATTCATGGCCAGCGCCCTGGCGATGGAGATCCTCTGCTGCTGTCCGCCGGAGAGCTGGTAGGGGTAGGCTTTCTCCTTGTCGGAGAGCCCCATCTTCGCAAGGAGGGCCCTGGCCTCCGCAAAGACCTCCTCCTTATCCCTCTTCTGGACCTTGATGGGAGCGTCCGTAATATTTTTTATAACAGAATAGTGCGGAAACAGATTAAAGTTCTGAAAGACAAGCCCGAAGGTCCCCTCATAGTGTATCTCGCCGCTGTCCGGTGTCTCCAGGCCGGTGGCGCACCGCAGGAGGGTAGACTTTCCCGACCCGGAGGGGCCGATGATGCCCAGCACTTCCCCCTGTCTGACCTGGAGCGAGATGTCTTTCAGCACCTCCAGGCCGTCAAAACTCTTCTTTAAATTGTTAATTTCCAACAGACTCATAACTGCCTCCTTCTCCCTACCGGTAATAACTCATCTTTTTCTCCGCCTGCTCCATGACAAAGGCCACAAGGAGACAGAACACATAGTAGATCAGGGCCGCTATGGCGTAGGGGATCATGTTGGTCTCCCGGGCCGCAAGGGCCTTGGCCTGGTTGAACAGCTCCATGATAGACAGGGTGAAGGCAAGAGATGTGTCCTTCACAAGCGTGATGGCCTCGTTCGTGATGGAGGGCATCACCCGCTTGATGACCTGGGGCAGGATGATCCTCATAAAGGTCTGGGACTTGCTGTAGCCCAGGATCTTGGCCGCCTCATACTGTCCCTGGGGCATGGACTCGATCCCGCCTCTGTATATCTCCGCAAAATAGGCCGCATAGTTGAGAGAAAATCCAAGTATCCAGGCCAGCTGCTTCCAGGTGTCTGTGATCTGCAGTCCAAATAGATAGAAGGGTCCGAAGTAGAAGACCATGAGCTGCAGCATCAGGGGAGTTCCCCTCATAACAGATATGTAAAATTTAAAAAACGAGCGGACAATGATATTTTTCGACATCCTGCCAAAGCACACAAGCATCCCCAAAGGCAGTGACAGCACCAGTGTCACGAAAAAGATCTCCGCCGTCATCACGGTTCCCTCGATCAGAAGGTTCAGCATAACTGAAAATTCCATACCAAAACTCCTCTCCGCCAGTCCGGCAAAACGGGCTGCCCAAAAGGACAGCCCTTTTTGTATATTCTACTTATTTTACTTTCCTATGGTCGTAATGTCCTCACCGAACCATTTCGTGGAGATCTCCGCCATAGTCCCGTCTGCGGCCAGCTCCTCCAGCGCTGTCTGCACCTGATCTCTCACGGCCTCGTTGCCCTTTGCAAAGCCCACGCCGTACTCCTCTGTGGAGATCACATCGTCCAGGATCACAAAGTCCGCATCCCTGGACTCGATCTGGTAGCTCGCCACCACGATATCCATGGCAACAGCGTCCACGACTCCGGACTCAAGCTCCATAAATCCTGTATTGTAATCCGCGATCACCTGCAGGTTGCCGAAGGTGCTGGAAAGCTCCTGGTTGTCCTCCAGCGCCGCCTGGGCGGAGGAGTCTGTCTGTACATCCACTGTCTTTCCTGCCAGATCTTCCGCAGACTCGATGCCGGAATCCGCTCTCACGACAAACACCTGGCTGTTGTCCAGATAGGGATCGGACCATGTGTACTCGTCCTCTCTTCCATTGATGGTGAACCCGTTCCAGATGCAGTCGATGGCTCCGGACTCGAGCATGGCGTCCTTTGCGTCCCAGGCAATCGGTTCCGGGACAAACTCCCATCCCATCTTATCACAGACAGCCTGGGCAAGCTCCAGGTCAAATCCTGTGTACTCTCCGTCCTCGCCCACAAATCCCATAGGCGGGAAATCCTGGTCAAATCCAACAGTAAACGTATCTCCCTCTGCCTTTTCCGTAAATTCTGCCGTGGATGTGCTCTGGCTGTCTGATCCCTCATCCGAGGCCCCGTCAGAGCTGCCGCCGCAGCCTGCCAGCAGGGTCGCCGCTGTCATTGTCAGTGCCATCACAAGTGCCAATCTCTTCTTCATCTCTCATTTCCTCCCGTATGTAACTTTATTATATTAGCAATTTATCAATTGATTACTCTACCACACTAAATTGCTCTGTTATAATAACACACTTATCCACAGCCTGTCAACCGCAGATAAGTGTACTTTCTGTCAGATATTTCCTCTCTGGTATTCCTTTTTCCATCTGCCAAGCTGTTCATCCGAAGCGTCCACCTTCACATTCTCGGCTGCTTTGCGGATCTCTTCTTTCAGCACAGACCCTATGCTCAGATAGACCGGCTCGTTGGAAAGCATCTTCACGTACTGCTCCTGGGGCAGATACCTGTAACAGCAGTAGAGGTAGGCTTTCAGCATTTTCGTGTCCTGGCAGACATTGAATCCCTTCTCGTACATGGCGGCCGCCTCCTCGTAGAGAAGAAGCCTGCCGTAGGCCGAGCCCAGGCATCCGTACACCTGTCCGTAGAACTCCCTGCCCACGGAATCATCCCACTCTTTACTTACAATGGACTGATATACGAGGATAGCCGAGGCCACCTCGCCGGCTTTGAACAGGTTGTCGGCCTTGTACTTCTCCCGCTCCACCTCGTTCTGGTTCTTTAAGTGCTCCAGCACATTGTGGATCCGGGTGATCTCCGAGGAAGAGTAGATGGAGGCGTGGCTCAGTACTGCCAGCAGAAACTGCTCCACCGGCCCGTTCTGATCCAGGATACCTCTCAGCTCATCCGCCAGATCGTACAGTTCCAGCTCCTCCTCCAGCCAGTCGCAGAGCTGCCGGTTAATGATGGTGTAATCCACAAGATAAAGGTTGTTGCAGAAATAATAACACAGCTCTTCTATGGTATAGATCCGCATATGGATCCTGGATATCTCATATGGATGTTTTGCCTTCTTCTTATGACAGAGAATTAAACTGCCCATTGCTTCCTCCTAAGTGAATCGTCTTTTCTACGTGGAAATCCGTGGCCGGGAAAAACTCTCCAAAGCCCGCATCCTTGAAGCTGATCTTACAGGTATACTCATCCAGGAACATGACCTCTATGGTGAGCCGCAGGGCATAGTCCTTCCTCTCCGGAAGTCCGGCAAGAGAGACCGTCTCGGCCTGGAGCTCGCCGCTCCCCAGAGACTCAATATGTATCTCAATATCAGAGGTGTCCTCCAGAAGCACATCCCACTGTCCGTCCGCCTCATACCAGTGAGATCCCCACTGGACGATGGGATACCAGCCTTCTTTGCCGCCCACACGCATACGCAGACAGATCTGGTCTGTCATCTTTGTATTGTCCAGATAAATGGGGCTGTCCTCGTAATCCCTGCATTTTCTGTAGGCTGTATAGCAGGCTCCCCGGCTGTACAGATTGTTTCCAAGGAAAGCCCTGCGGCCATTGCAGAGCACCTTCAGGGAGGCGGGGTACCAGTTGTTCTCAAACCCTTCCCCTGTCAGATAGACAGAGGAGACCACCTTCTTGTCAAACACGCTCTGGATAAAAGACTTAAATCTCTCGTCCGCGTCTTTCGCCTTATCTACATTCAGCACGGGGTAGACAGCCGCCAGCTCCTTCATATGAGCGTTTGCCACCTCATCCACAGCCACAAAGAGCTCGTCGCCCCTGCCCCGCAGTTTCCGCAGGCGCCGCAGCATGTAGGCCCTGATCTCGTTTCTGTCGCAGTAAAAGAGAGCCGCCTCGTACTGCCACAGCTCTTTGGGCTGGTAGAACATGTAGTGACAAAAACTCTCCTTGTAGTCCTGCACGTAGACAGACTCCTTGGGCACGCCCACAAACTGTCCCACGCCCTTGAGCATCTTGCTGATATCAATGTCCGTGTAGGGGACGGAGAAGGTCAGATACTCTATATGACGGAACTGGGCCAGGGCCAGCTGGAAGAATTTGGCCAGCAGCCACACCGCGTCGTGGTTCTTTGCCCCCACACGCACCTTCTCCTGCCGTTTTGCCCGCTCAAACAGATCTGTCACTGTGCAGCCCTCATTGACCGTGGCCAGGCGTTTCGCCTCTCGTCCGTACACCCACTGTTCTCTGTAATATCCGAGGATCAGCGGTATCTGGTAATTGTCCACTGCCGTCTCCAGTGTCTCCGGCTCACTCTTTTCCTCATCGTAAAAGCTGATCTGGCAGTACTGGTCATTCAGTTCAATTCCTAATATGCTTCCGCCTCTCACAGAAAAATTCCTCCTTAATACTTCTCAAAGATCTGCTCAGCCAGATAAAGTTCCTGCTGGTAGGCCCTCATGGCAGCCTCACGCTCCTCCGGCTTCATGGATGACATGGCGTTCAGCCTGCCATACCGGCCGATGGGAGGCACATCCCTTGTCTGTTCCAGCACATGTTCCTCCTGGCTGGCTGTCTTCTTCCCCTGGGACTCCTGGAAGTAGTAGCGCACCAGGTCTCCCTTATAGAGAATAAAATCTTTCACGTAAATGTTTTCATACATGGGAGTCAGGCTCTCGCTCTGGTATCCCAGATCATCCACTCCGTCCTGGCGCATCTTATATACAATGCGCACCTTTCCTCCTCTGGAGGCCCGGTATTCCACCATCGTCCTGTCGTAGAGCTGCGCCTCGCGCAGCCAGCTCTCCGGGTATTTCAGGTAGAAGGGGAAGATGATCTGCTTCTCGCAGAGCTCTCCCAGCACGCCGTGGAGCACTTCCTCCACCTCGTGGCCGTACTCCCTGTCCGAGTAATACCGCAGCAGGGCGATCTTGCATATATCTGCCAGATCCTCCTCCTGGCGGCGCTCGTTGACAATGATCTCAAAAATGGTATGGCCCGTCCTGCGCCCTCTCACCATGTACTCTCTGGAGACGTAGGCCAGATAAGCCTGCTTCAGCCGGAAGTAAGCGTTTCCTCCCAGATAGTACTCGATAAAGATCTCCTCTTCGTCAAACATATCTTCCGAGAACAGCATCTGGGTGATGATCCTCTCTCCCAGCTTCCCGGTCTGGACGCCATATTCTTTGGCCGTCTTCCACAGCTGCTTCATATCCTTTGTGGCGCCGCAGCAGAAGTTAGACAGATAGGTCAGTGTCACCCTGTCGTACTGCTGCCGCTTGAACATCTCAAAACACAGGTAGAGCAGGAAGTCATCCTCCTCGTAGTTGTCCTCCCGGATCCTCCTGCTGCACAGCTGGAACACTTCCTTCTCGTCGAAATCATCGATATCCTTTATATGAAGATTGTCGAATGTCACTTCCTCTTTGGCGCCGTCGCCGCCCCAGCTGTTCATGTGGGACATGTACTTTTTGCACATTTCCAGATATCTGGGCTCGTAGAACATCCGCCTTGTCTCGAAGGCAATGGAATCCGTGTAATGACGTCCGTCCATCCCCTCCCAGATGATCCTGGCTTCCTTGTCGTACAGGTAGACGACCGCTCCCTCCTCGCGGTAGGGCACTCTCTGCTTGATCGTGCCGTCCTTCTCGATGACAAGCACACACTTGAGGCCTCTGACTTTTGTCGTCACTTCATAGGCATAGCAGATATCCCGCATAGCCTCCAGCCTCTCCCCGGTCATCTCCTCCTCGGTGCAGAAGCGCTTGTAAATGATCTTCAGGGACTCGTTGATGTGCCTCTTCAC
The DNA here is from genome assembly GCF_959599685.1 of Lachnoclostridium phocaeense. Lineage (NCBI taxonomy): Bacteria > Bacillati > Bacillota > Clostridia > Lachnospirales > Lachnospiraceae > Lachnoclostridium > Lachnoclostridium phocaeense. Next base: position 52,809 of record NZ_CAUGIN010000007.1, on the reverse strand, counting down.
TAGCTGATCCCAGGCGAACTCCACCATCTGCTCCCGGTAGCTGATATACAGATCGCTTGCATACTGCTCATAGGTGATCAGATTGGCGTAGAGGAGGGCCGCCTTTTTGTAGTCCAGATTGTTCCCGTGCATAAAATACAGGAAGATGGATCTGGGCAGGGCCTCCCTGACTCTGTCCTCCTCTATGGTCTCCATATAGTACTCATAGAGCTGGGCAATCTTCAGCTCCGCGTCCACCGCTCTCTGGTACCACACAAAATACCTCTGCTGCATCTTATTTCCCTTGATGAGAAGGGTACAGATGGTGTTCAGGATCATGGGTTCCTTGTACATATCGTAAATCTGCTCCAGTATGTGGAACAGAAGATCGTCATAGTTTTTCTGCTGGCTGGCAAGGTTCGCCGCATAGAGAGCCAGCTCCTTTGTCAGCAGCCGGTATTTTACGGCGAAATTCAGCACGTGGAGCTCAAATTTCCCCAGCTTCTTCAGGAGATTGGTCCTCTCCACAAAGCACTGGTAGGCAATCTGATAAAAGAGCACCTGGTTCGTCTCATACCCGTAAAACTGCTGTTCCAGAACCCGGAGCCTGCGGTAGGCATCCCGATACTGGGGGTCCAGCGTCAGGAGCATGAGAAGCAGCTCACTGGAATCCTGATGACGGAGGTAAGTCTTCCCGATCTCGTCCAGCACTCTCTCCACATGGCTTCCGTTCTTCCTTATGAGGGCTGTCAGGTACAGGTAGTAAGCATTAGTGACAGGGTCTTTGCCGATGGCAAAACGGTTGTAATTATAGTTCTCCAGTATCCACTTTGCCTCCTCGATCCTCTCCCCTCTTATATAGACATGGGCCTGAAAAAGCTGCAGCCCGTCATCCAGAGGCGCATACTGGCGCATCCTCTTTGACTTCTCCACAGCACTGTTTGTCCAGGTGTTCAGATCGATCCGCCCCGCCTCACAGGCGATGTATTCTTTCAGGATCTGGGCCGCCAGGAACTCGATCTCACGGCGGTTCTCATCATAATTTCCATTCTGAAACACTTCCACATCGTAGGAGAGGGTCTCATAGGGGGTGACAAGATAGATCTTGCCAAAATTCCGCCCTGCGTGGAGGTGGTCCGTGTTCACCACAAACTCCAGCTCATACACATTTCCCACAAAATCATCCGTGGTGATCTCCGGTCTGGGAACTGTGATAAATCCGCCCTCTGTCTGGATGTGCACGGGCATAAAGCCCCAGGTGTTCTTGATGACAGTGAAGCTTCCCTTGGTGGCTTCCTTCAGGTCCTCAAAGAGCATACCCTCTCCCTGCAGGGTGAGGAAGATGCACTCTTTCTGCTTGATCCCCACAAGGAACTCCTCCATAGCCTGCTCATCCAGGGCCCACTTGCGCATATTGTCATAGAGATGGAAGGTCCTGGGATTTTCGTATTTGAGCACCTCGTAGAACTCCCGGGAGCGGAACAGCCTCTGTGCCTCAGAGAAATCTTTGATGGCAAGTCGCTTGAAATCATCCGTGCTCTGGACTTTCCCGTAAGTTGTCATAACATAGGGCTTCTCGATGATAGCCGTGAAAGCCACCTCGTACTCGCCTCCGTTGCAGACGACAGAAAACTTTCCCTGCTCCACATGACCGGGACGCAGATTTCTTCCATCGTACTCAAACTTCACCGTGACAGGGTTTCCTTCAAAGCCCTGTTCCACACAGCGCATACGAAAAGAAGACGGATATACGATCCCCCGGATCGCCCCGTCTGTCTGGCTTCTGATCGTAAAACTTCCACGGTACACTTCCCCCTCACCGATGGTAAGGATCAGGCAGGTCTCGTCGAACACGATCTCCGGGCCTGCTGTCTGAAAGTCCCCTTTTGAAAATTTTTTAATTTTATTCTTCAAGCCTTCCACCTCTTCTTGCATCGCTTTTATTAGACATACTATAATAGATTATATCATTACTGCAATCATAATAGCAATGCCGTAATCTGAAAATGTAGAAGAATATACGAGAAACATGGAGGAATACGTATGAAAAACACGAACCGCCCCGCCTTCCACGGCAGTGATCTGGAACAGATCGAGGCATATTACCATATCAAAAAGGAGGACATCATAAGCTTTGGAGCCAATGTCAATCCTCTGGGGCTGTCCCCCTCTGTCAAAAAAGCTCTGGCAGAAAATCTGGATGTCATCAGCCGCTATCCTGACCGGGACTATGTTTCCCTGAAGGCCGCCATCTCTGACTACTGTCAGATCCCCGCCTCCTTTGTCGCCGTGGGAAACGGCTCCACAGAGCTGATCTCTCTGCTCATCAGCCAGCGCCGGGCCCGCCATGCCGTGGTCATCGGCCCCACCTACTCAGAATACCAGCGGGAACTGGCCCTGACAGGCGGGCAGGTCACCGCCTACAATCTGAAAGAAGAGGGCGGTTTTTTACTGGACACCGCGGATCTGCTGCGCTTTCTCCCGGAAGACACAGATCTTGTCATCCTGTGCAACCCCAACAATCCCACCTCCTCCGCCATCAGCCGGGACGATCTCACATCTCTTGTCAGCGCCTGCCGGGAGCGGGACATCTTCGTCATGGTGGATGAGACTTACGCCGAGTTCGCCCCGGATCCGCGCCTGGTCACGGCCATCCCTCTGACTCTTCGCTTTGACAATCTCATGGTCATCCGGGGCGTGTCCAAGTTCTTTGCGGCTCCGGGGCTTCGCCTGGGCTACGGGGTCACTGGAAACCAGGACTTTCTCGCGTCACTCAAGATCCACCAGAACCCATGGAGCGTCAGCAGCATTGCTGCTCTGGCGGGAGAGCTGATGCTGCGGGATACCGGCTACATTGAGAAGACCTGGCAGCTCATAGACTCTGAGCGCACCCGCCTGACTGAGATCCTCTCCGGTTTCCGCCATGCCCGGGTCTACGCCCCCTACGCCAACTTTATCCTGGTGCGGATCCTGAAAGAGGGACTCTCCTCCTTCCAGGTCTTCGAGGCGGCCATCCGTCAGGGCATGATGATCCGGGACTGCTCCTCCTTCGAGAGCCTGCCAGGAGAATACATCCGCTTCTGCGTCATGCTGCCAAAGGACAATGACCGGCTGATGAAGTGCCTGGCAGAGCTGCTTGCCTGACGGACACCGGACGATATAGAACGGGGCCGGACAGCTTTTTACCGCTGTCCGGCCCCGTATATTTTTAATATTTATCCTTTTACATCCTCGAAAATCCGGTCTTTTAGAAGGGTGTCCCGATCATATTGTAGGGCGTCACCTGGTACACGTAGTAATTCAGCCAGTTTGTGTACAGATTGTTCCCGTGGGCCCTCCATGTCAGAAGCGGCCTGTTCTGGGGATCATTGTCCGGGTAATAGTTCTCCGGGATCTCAATGGGCAGTCCCTTGGCAAGATCCCTCTTGTACTCCCCGTCCAGCGTAACCCTGTCGTACTCCGGATGCCCCATGACAAAGATCTGCCGGCCATCCTGGGCCATGGAGAGGAAGGCACCTGCCTTTTTGGACTCTGCCAGGATGGTGATCCTTCCGTCCTGCCGGATCTTCTCCGCCGGTACATCTGTGTGCCTGGAGTGAGGCGCCAGAAAGACATCGTCAAACCCTCTCACCAGGGGGATCTTCCGATTCAGCACTTTGTGGTTGAAGACGCCGAACAGCTTTTTCTCCAGAGGCACTTTGTTGATCCCGTAGTGGTAGTAGAGGGCTGCCTGGGCTCCCCAGCACAGGTGAAGGGTGGAGGTCACATTGGTCTTCGTCCACTCCATGATCTGGGTCAGTTCCTCCCAGTAGTCCACTTCCTCAAAGGGCATCTGCTCCACCGGGGCGCCGGTAATGATAAATCCGTCAAATTTCTGGTCCTTTACCTCATTAAAGGGCAGATAGAATTTATTCAGATGGCTGGTGGAGGTGTTCTTGGACTCGTGGCTGGACACGTTGATGAACACCACGTCTATCTGCAGAGGTGTGTTGGACAAGGACCGCAGGATCTGAAGCTCTGTGTCCTCCTTGAGCGGCATCAGATTCAGAAGCCCGATGCGGATGGGCCTGATATCCTGGTGGGTGGCACGGTGATCGTCCATCACAAATATATTCTCCTGCTCCAATATCTCTTTTGCTGGCAGGTCATTCTGTACTCGAATTGGCATAGTCTCTTCTCCTTTAACTTTTATCTGCTATGGTTTGTCTGGGCCTGTCTTCTCTTCTGCTTCCCCGTCGTCCCGGGGAGCCTTGTCTCTGTGTATATAGGTGCCTTCATCGTCCACATAGCTCAGCTCATCATAATAGTCAGACTGAACAGGGAGATCTTTTTTCTCCAGCCGCCTGTTGACAATACTCTGGATGATATAGTAGATCACTGCAAAGGTGGGCACACCCATGAGCATTCCCGGGAATCCGAACAGTCCACCTCCCAGAAGGATGGAGAAAATAACCCAGAAAGCGGAAAGCCCTGTGCTGTTTCCAAGGATCTTAGGTCCAATGAAATTGCCGTCCAGCTGCTGCAGAAGAAAGATAAAGATAATAAAATACACACCCTTCAGCGGATCTGCGAGCATGATCAGGAGGGCAGATGGGATCGCTCCTATGTAGGGGCCGAAAAACGGGATCACATTGGTCACGCCCACGATCACGCTGACCAGCACCACATACGGCATCTTGAGTATGGAAATGCCGATAAAGCACAGCACTCCGATGATGGCGGAGTCGATGATCTTCCCGATGATAAACCCTCCGAAGATCTCGTTGCTCTTTCTTGTCAGGTGAAGGATAGCGTTGGCGTTCCTGCTGGAAAATGCCGCGTAGACGGTCTTCTTTGTCTGGGACACAAATTTCTCTTTGCTGAACAGCACATACACCGAGACGATGATGCCGATCAGCACGTTAAAGACTTCGCTGAGGAAGCTGATCACTCCCTCTGTCAGGCTGGCCATCAGGTCGTTGATCCGGGCCAGAAGGTCTGTGCGCAGCCAGTTCTGCAGCATGTCTGTTCCTTCACTGAGTGCCCTCTTTATGATATCCCCGATGGCTGAATCATCAGCGTAGATCCGGTTCAGCTGTTTTCCCAGGCCGTTCAGCTGCCCCGGCAGGGTCATGATCAGGTCCCGGATACTCTTGTACAGCTCCGGTATCAGCATATTAAACAGGGCCGCGATCAGAAAGAGCAGGAACACCACCGCCAGGGCGATGCCGGCTGCCCGTGAGAACTTCTCCGCCTTCTCGTCATTTTTCATTTTCCTCTTCAGTGCGGGGACGAGATGGCGGTCCACCTGCTTTACAATAGGATTCAGCAGGTAGGCGATGACGAGCCCGTACAGGATCGGCTTCAGCACATCTACTACTGTCCACATCACATCCGTCAGATTGGTGGCCCGGAGCAGCGCAAAATAAAACATGATGCCGGCTGCCACCACGAGGAAATAGGTAATTCCCCTGCCGAACTGCTGCCGGATCCAGGATGTCCCCCTGCCGCTCCTTGCCCTGTCCTTGTTCTCTCTTTCTGTCTCCTTCTCTGTCATATCCATCATTCCTTTTCCATTCTGCGCATATAAATCATTATATCAATGCCCTTCTGAAAAAGCAACGAAGAAAGGAAGGACATTGCTGTATGCTGTCCTTCCTCTCTCTTTCCTGTTCTGTTATCCTGTGCGCGTCGTCTTCTATCCGCACTGATCTTATTCGTCTCAGCAGGTAAATGTGGCGCACTCTGTCTGACTGCTCTGACTGGCATTTCCGCCCTCCACGCTGATCTTTCCGGCATGGCACTGGCAGTTGTCGTTGTACTTGCACTGAACGGCCTGGCAGTCCACACAGCTGCAGGCTGAAGCGCTTGCCGCGCTGTCAGTCATTCCCATGCCGGATGCTCCGCTGTAGGAATTGCTGTAGGAGCTGCCGGATGCATTCGTCTGGGCGTTTCCTCTCTCCTGGAAACTGTCACAGCAGGTCTCGTCCGCTCTTTTTGCAGAGTTTCCTCCCACCTGGATCTTGTCCAGGGTACAGTAGTAATTCTGGTTGTGCATGCAAGTCTGCACTGTGCACTTCAATTCTGGCATTGATACTACCTCCTTTATCCGTTTATCGGAAATAGTATCTGCACTTTTTTGAAAAATATTCTGGCTTTTACTTCTCCTGTCCCATGACTCCCACAAAGAGCGCATGGATATCGGGATAGTCTTTCTTCAAGGATACAGGGCGCCCCTTTTCATTTAAAAAACAATGCTTTGTCAGCCCCCGGCAGTGGACCATGCCGGTGTTCTCATCTGTCACCTCATACTCCAGAGTCAGCTTGATGCCGTTGTACTCCTTCATCCTGGTTCGGATGGACACGGTGTCCCCAAAGCGGACCATACGCAGATAGTCCGCCTCTACGCCCAGGACGGGGCTGGCTATCCCCAGCTCCTCCATCCGGTCATACCCCATGCCCATCTGCTCCATAAGGTCGACCCTGGCCTCTTCAAACCACCGGATATAGTTGGAGTGATGAACGACTCTCATCTGATCCGTCTCATAGTACTGCACTTTATGTATGTATTTCTGTATCTCTCTCATTATCTCTCACTCCCTCTTATGGATCCGGTGTCCGGATGCTGCCCCGACCAGCCGGTCTGGGGCATGGTTCCCAGCCTGTACATATCCTCCTCTTCTATCTCAAACCCGAACACATCCTGATTCTGCTTCATCCTCTCCATGGCGGAGGACTTAGGCAGGGGCACGACGCCCCTCTGGATGGAATAGCGGATACACAGCTGCGCCACAGAGACGCCGTAGCGGCCCGCCATCTCCTGCAGCATCTCATTGTCCAGGAGGGCTCTCCTTCCAATGGGGCTCCAGGCCTGTACCAGGATTCCCTTTTCCTGACAGTACCGGACCGTCATCTCCTGGGTGTAGCCGGGGTGGAACTCGATCTGGTCCACCGCCGGACGGACACGGCAGTCCTCCAGCAGGTTCTCAATGTGGTGGGGAAGGAAGTTGCTCACGCCGATGGCTCTGACCTTTCCCTCCTCGTACAGTTCCTCCAGCCCCTTCCATGTCTCTTTGTCCAGCTGTTTCCAGTCCTCGTATCCTTCCTCAGGCAGGGGCCAGTGGATCAGATAGAGATCCAGGTAATCTGTCTCCAGCATCTCCAGAGACTGCCGGAAGGCTTTTTTAACATTCTCATATCCCATCTGGGTCTTCCACGCCTTTGAGGTGATAAAAAGCTCCTCCCTGGGAATGCCGCTTCGCCGCACGGCCTCCGCCAGGTACTCCTCCGTTCCGTAGAAGGAGGCCGTGTCAAAATACCGGTACCCGGCTTCAATGGCCATTTCTATTATATCCGCGCTCTTACCGTCCGCCGCCTTGTAGGTGCCGTAGCCAAGGCAGGGATTTTTCACTCCGTTGTTTAACGTGTAGCAGTCGTACATATTCTTCATCATTTCTCTCCTTTATCTGAAAATCCACATCTTCCAGACCGCAAAGAACTCTCTTACCGCATAGTTAAGGAACAGTACTGCGCTGCTGGAAGCCGGGATGGCCCGGGGATTTTTATAACCTGTTCTCCTGGCATACTCCTTGGCCCTGTACATGTGGAAGTTGTTGGTCACAACTCCAACCGGCTCTGTCTTGTCCGGTATGAAGGCGCTGGAGAAGGCAAAGTTCTCCCTGGTGGACGTAGAACGGTCCTCCTTTAGGATCCGCTCCGGGCTGATCCCTTTTGCCCGCAGATACGCCTCCATCGCCCCCGCCTCGGTGATCGCCTCCCCTTTTCCCATGCCGCCGGACACGATCACCGCCGTACCTGGATGAGACTCCAGATAAGTGACCGCCGCCTCCAGGCGGCGGCTCAGGGAGCCTGCCACTTTCGTTCCCTGGATATGGGCCCCGAGGACGATGATAAAGGGACAGTCTGCCTCCCGATCCGGGCGCATCCCCAGAAGGATCCGCATCTCCACCACCGCAAATACAAAAAGGGCAATGGAAAAAGAACTCTCCACTGCCAGTTCCAGCCAGGAAGGCCCCGCAAGGGCGGCCGCATGTCCCAGAAGACACACGGCCCCGGCCCCTGGCCAGAACCAGGCAAAGGTAGATTTCCACTTTCCCATCGCCATACAGATGATCAGATAATATGCCAGACAGAAAACCGCTGCTGCCAGTATCATCTTATCTTCCGCAGCAGTGTTTGTATTTCTTTCCGCTTCCGCAGGGGCAGGGATCATTGCGCCCGATCTTCTTCGGCTTGCGGATCGTGCCTGACTCCTTCTGCTCTTTGTAGAGAGCCTTTCTCTCCTCCTCGGTGAAAATAGCATCCCACTGGGGAAGATTGTAAAGCCAGTCAGCCTTGGCGGCCACCATGTTCTTATATAACAGGGCTTTGTCGTACACAAGGTTTACCTGTGTATCCTCGTCCATGGTCTCAATGGGGTTTGGCACCTTCAGGCTCTCGTCAATGCCATCCAGAAAGCCCACCATCGTCATAACGCTGTGTCCGAATCTGTCTGCCAGCTCTTTGACTGTGCCGCGGACTTCCTCCTCCGGGTTGGAGAGCAGTTTCTCATAGATCTCCTTCTCGATCTGGAAATAGGAAGCCCAGAACTTCTGAAGCTGGCCTCTGTCTGCCTTCTCATTGTAAGCGGTAGCCCGCCACTGTTCCAGTAATGTACTCATTTTTATACTCCTTTGTGCTCCTGCCTGCGCAGGTTTTTTTCTGTGCAAGCCCTATTATATACTATTTTCCCCGATTTTCAAAGAGGATGGATTTGATTTTTTAACTGTTTCCCTATATAATACTGGAATACAGCAATATGTTTCTGAAAGGAGTCTTCTCATATGGAAAAGATCAGGCGGATCCTGGCAGCCTGCGGGGCTGTTCTTCTCCTCGCCATGTACGGCAGCACGCTCTTCTTCGCCATCACTGACCATTCACAGACAATGGGTCTTCTGAAAGCCTCCATTGCATGTACCTTTATCATCCCTGTCCTTCTGTACGCCTACACACTCGTGTACAGGAACATCCAGAACAGCCGCCCGGCCTCCGGCGAGGAGAGCGCCTGTGAAGATATGACGGATCTGGCAGGGGAAGAAGATCCCGGCAGTGATCAGACGTAAAGTCCGGCCCACATCCAGGCCGGGCTTTTTTCTTTTACCTGACCTTTTCTACTCTGCTGCGCCTCTTTTATCTTCTGTCTCTTATTTAAGTACTCTTCCATGGAAATTGCTTCCTGGCTGATGTCTTTTCTCTCGCTGTTTCTCATGCTGCATACCTCCACTTCTATTTATTTATACTCCATACTCCGATTTCCCGGCTTTATTATTATATTGCCGGTTTTCTGTTTTTATGACTTTTTCTGCTATGCTGTTACTATACTTCACAAATGTGTCTTCTGTATGGAGAGAAGCTAAAATAAAAGTAAGGAATTTCTTAAAAAAATATTGTCACTCCTCCTCGAGAGAATGCTTTTTCTTTATAACAACCGTCTCGTCATAGCAGGCAAAGATCCTGTCAATATGTTCTCCGGAGGGCTTGGGTGTCAAAAGGCTTACCACCGGCACAATGATCATGCCTGCCACCATCGCCAGCGCACCTGCATTGATAGGCGAGTCAATATATCCTATGAGCATGTTGGACACAGTAATGCCTATCCCTGCCGCAAAACTGGCCCACACAGACATCCTTGTCGTCCGCTTCCAGTACAGGCCATACAGGAAGGGCGCCAGGAACGCACCTGCCAGAGCGCCCCAGGAAATTCCCATGAGCTGTGCGATAAAGGCCGGGGGATCCAGAGCCAGCACAACAGACAGGAGGATAAAGAACACGATCAGAAGCTGCATGACTATGATCTGCCCTCTCTCGCTCATCTTCTTCATCACCGTATCCTTCAGGAAATCCAACGTCAGCGTGGAGCTGGACGTAAGAACCAGGGAAGACAGGGTAGACATGGACGCGGACAGCACAAGGATCACCACAATGCCCACCAGAATGTCCGGAAGCCCTGACAGCATAAAGGGGATAATACTGTCGTACACAACCGATCCGTCTGTCCCGTAGATCTCCGGCGAATCAAAGAGCCTCCCAAAGCCTCCCAGGAAGTAGCATCCGCCGGACACGATGATGGCGAACACTGTGGAGATAATGGTGCCGGTCTGAATGGACTTCTCATCCCGGATGGTGTAGAACTTGTGGATCATCTGGGGCAGTCCCCACGTCCCCAGGGAAGTCAGGATCACCACACCCAGCAGATTCAGCGGGTCCGGTCCAAAGAAGGAGGTGAAGGCGCCGGGCTGCCCCATCGTCACTTCCACGTCACTTGGAATCTGGGCCATCTTTCCCACTGCCTCCATGAAACCTCCCTGTCCTGCCAGCACTGCCGCAATGACTGCCACAATGCCGGCCAACATGATGATTCCCTGTATAAAGTCATTGATGGCTGTGGCCATGTAGCCTCCCAGGATGACGTACACGGCTGTGATCACTGCCATGAGGATAACGCACCAATGGTAGGGAATGTTGAAAGCCATCCCGAAAAGCCTGGAAAGCCCGTTGTAGATGGACGCCGTGTAAGGTACAAGAAAGATAAATACAATGGCGGACGCCGCAATCTTCAGTCCCCGGCTCCCGTATCTCTCCCCGAAAAAGTCCGGCATGGTCCTGGAGCCAAGGTGCTGGCTCATGACCCGTGTCCGCCTCCCCAGGATGACCCAGGCGAGAAGGCTGCCAATGACCGCGTTTCCTATCCCGATCCAGGTGGAGGCGAGGCCGTATTTCCACCCGAACTGTCCGGCATACCCCACAAACACGACTGCTGAGAAATAGGAGGTTCCGTAGGCGAAAGCTGTCAGCCACGGTCCCACTGACCGCCCTCCCAGCACAAATCCGTCCACACTGCCTGCATGTCTTCTGGCATAGATCCCCACTGCCACCATTACCACAAAAAACAACAGCAGGATCGTAAGCTTGATGATCATTTTTGTTTCCTCCTTTTCTCTGCACTTCCTTTTTTCTACACCACTTTAAACCGTAACGCTTTAAAGCACTAAATCATTTCTCTAAAAGAATACCACAGTGCAGCGCGCCCTGTCAACTGCAAAATAAGTAAAAAAGCCCCACAGGCATTGACCTGTGGGGGCAAAACATAACATCTTTTTGAGGCTGCTCCTTCGCGAACCTGCTATTTATTTCTGTAGATAATATCTTTTCTTCCCGGTCCGTTGGAGATCATAGTAATCGGATAGCCGATCTCCTTCTCGATAAACTCGATGTAATTCCGGCAGTTCTCCGGGAGATCCTCGTACTTCTTGATGCCCCGGATATCGCATTTCCATCCCGGCAGCGTCTCAAGAACCGGTTTTGCTTTCTCCAGAAGATGTGTGGTGGGGAAGTCTTTTGTCACTTTTCCATCGATCTCGTAACCTACGCAGACAGGGATCTCATCCAGATATCCCAGCACATCCAGCACTGTGAACGCCACGTCTGTGGTTCCCTGCAGCCTGCAGCCGTACCTGGAAGCAACACAGTCAAACCATCCCATACGCCTCGGACGTCCTGTCGTGGCGCCGAACTCTCCGCCGTCTCCTCCGCGTCTTCTCAGCTCATCTGCCTCCTCGCCGAAGATCTCGCTGACAAAAGCGCCGGCTCCCACTGCGCTGGAGTAGGCCTTGCAGACAGTGATGACCTGCTTGATCTCATAGGGCGGGATGCCGGCTCCGATGGCGCCGTATCCTGCCAGTGTGGAGGATGATGTGACCATGGGGTAGATACCGTGATCCGGATCCTTCAGGGAGCCAAGCTGTCCCTCGAGAAGGATCTCCTTTCCTTCCTTCAGCGCATTGTAAAGGAAGAGAGACACATCACACACATAGGGTTCGATCATCTCTTTGTATTCTTTCAGTTCTTTATAAAGGTCAGCAGGATCGATCAATGGCTTATGGTACAGATGTTCCAGCAGTACGTTTTTCTGCTCTGCAACGCGGACCGTCTTCTCTTTCAGCAGCTCGTCATCGAAAAGCTCACTTACCTGGAAGCCGATCTTGGCATATTTGTCTGAGTAGAAAGGAGCGATCCCGGACTTTGTGGATCCGAAGGATTTTCCGCCCAGCCTCTCCTCCTCGTACGCATCAAAATTTTTGTGGTAGGACATCACGATCTGCGCCCTGTCGGACACAAGGATCTTTGGCATGGGAACTCCCTTTTCCACGATGGACTGGATCTCACCGAAAAGGCGCGGAATGTCCAGAGCAACTCCGTTGCCGATAATACTTGTCGTGTGACTGTAGAACACGCCGGAAGGCAGTGTGTGCAGCGCAAATTTGCCATAGTCATTTATGATGGTGTGTCCTGCATTGGCGCCTCCCTGAAAGCGGATGATTATATCCGCGCTCTCGCCAAGCATGTCGGTAATCTTTCCCTTACCTTCATCGCCCCAGTTGGCACCTACTACTGCTTTTACCATATCCATTCCTCCTGTGTATCATTTACATTACTGGCTCACAAACAGCCATATGCATTATACTATATTTTCCCCTCAATGTACAATACTATTTTCCCGAAGCCACCTACATAAGGGGAGCAAAGAGCCTAAGCACCTGTCCTGTGATCTTGGAGAACAAACTCCTGTTACGCAGCTCCACAAGGCTCACCTTGTGGCACTTCATAAGCGTCTCCTGGAAATCTCTCTCCACCCGGTCCACCACGGAGTTGTTATAGATGAACACCCCGCACTCGAAATGCAGGTAAAGGCTCCTGTAGTCCAGGTTGATGGTGCCCACGGTGGCCGTGTCATCGTCTGACACGAAAACTTTGGCGTGGACAAACCCCGGCTTGTACTCGTAGATCTGCACGCCCGCGCGGATCAGTTCCCGGTAGTAGGTCTTGGCCACCACGAAGGCATACCACTTGTCCGGGATGTGGGGCATGATGATGATCACCTCGATGCCGCTCTTGGCCGTCCTTGTCAGGGTGGTGATCATCTCGTTGTCCAAAATGAGATAGGGGGTCATAATATGCACGTACTTTTTCGCGTGATTCAGTATATGGAAATATACTTCCTCCCCCACATTTTCATTGTCAAAGGGGCTGTCTCCGTAGGGCAGCACGTACCCCAGCTCCCGCCTGAGCCCCTGGCGTCTCGGCGTGAGATAGCGGGTATAGTGCTCCTCCTCTTTCTCGTCCACATTCCACATCTGCAAGAAGAGCATAGTGAGGCTCTGGACCGCGTCCCCCTTCAGCATGACAGCTGTATCCTTCCAGTGTCCGAAGCGCTCTTTACGGTTGATGTACTCATCTCCCAGATTGATGCCGCCTGTGAAGCCCACTCTCCCGTCGATCACGCAGATCTTGCGGTGATCCCTGTTGTTCTGCACCGTAGACAGGAAAGGCCTGATGGGGTTCATCATCTTGCACCGGATCCCTTTTCGCTCCAGCTCCTGGGGATACTCGTAGGGAAGATTGGAGATGGCGCAGGTGCCGTCGTACATGAACCGCACTTCCACTCCCTCCCTGGCCTTCTGCACGAGGATCTTCAGGATGGTGTCCCACATATATCCCTTCTCCACGATAAAATATTCCATGAAAATGTATTTCCGCGCTTTTTTCAGCTCAGGAACCAGCGCCTCAAATTTATCCTCCCCAAGAGGGAAGTAGGTCACCTCCGTGTTGCGGTATGTGGGGAATCCCATGTGATGGGCCAGATAGTAGGCCAGGTTGGCATTGGCCGGCTTGCTGGCACGCAGAGCGTCCACCACGTCCATATCCTGCATCATATAGGGATCTGTCTCTATCTTCAGGGTTGCCAGCCTCTTTCCCATCCAGCGGACGCCCACCTGACTCTTCACATATATATAAAACAATGTGCCCACTGCAGGAAAAGCCATGACGCAGAGCATCCACGTCATCTTGAACGCGGGGTTGCCCTCTGCGTTGATGATGTAGATCAGCACCACGACTCCTACTACCCTGAGCGTACCGTTGATAAACAGTGCGTATGACTGTAGCAGATTGGTTGTCACTATAAAAAGTCCAAGCTGTATCAGGATCAGAAGAAGAATAAATCCTGTACGGCTGAATATGATCCTGGAAAGTCCTGATTTCGCCTTTCCCGGTTCGTTCTTTCCCATAAAGTCCTCCTTATCTTGTCTGACGCAATATAGTGTAACACACTTTCCTGCCCTCTACAACCGGACGCATGCCCTGAATTTCGCCAGTATTTGCATGTTTCCCCTTTCTTTTTTTGTTCAAAAGTATTACAATGTATCATATCATACACGCAGTCTGCAGAAAGGAGTCATGGATATGTCTAAATGGATAAAACGCGTGCTTGGTCTGGCTGCTGTAGGAAGCGCCGCTGCCGGACTTTACTATTATCTGAAAAAATCTTCTTCAGATAACACAGATGACGATATGGATGATTTTGAGGATGAGGATTTTGATCTCGACAACGACCTGAAGCCTGTAGGCGACAGGGAGTATGTGCCCCTCAACACATCTCCCAAGGGCGGCAGCGATGCCGGGGAGGCGGACGCGGAGGAAGAGGCCACTGCAGAACCATCCGCAGACGAGGATAAAAAAGACGCATAAAACGTCCTGTCAAAACAGGCATAACAGAAGCGGGAAACCCCCGGATGATCTGCAAAGATCTCCACAGGCGGGTTCCCGCTTTTTCGTAAAGATTTCTCTTTTTTCTATTTTTTCCATATCCTGCAAAGGATACTGCAGGCCTCTTTGATCTTATCTTCCGGCATATTGGCGTAGCCCAGCAGGATAACCGCTTCCCTGCCAGGTTCTCCCACGATGTAGTCCGACATGCCGTACACCCTTATATCGCAGGCCGACGCCTTCTCGATCAGCTCCCTCTCCGATCTGCCGTCATCAAAGTGGAGAAGAAGATGGACTCCCGCATTCTCGCCGGATATCCTGCATGTATCCGCAAGGGGCTTCAGCCCCGCTATGAGCTGGTCGTGCCTGCCCCTGTACAGAGCACGGGTCTTGTTGAGATGCCGCTCATAGTATCCTTCTTCAAGAAAGCGGCACATGATGAGCTGATCCACCTTGGACACAGTGGAATTGATAAATCCCAGTTTCCTTTCATACTCTTCGCACAGCGTCTCCGGAAGGACCATATAGCTGAGACGGATGGCGGGGGCGATGGACTTGGAAAAGGTTCCCAGGTATATGACTTTCCCCCTGGCGTCAAATCCCTGCAGCGCCGGGATAGGCTTGCCCTTGTATCGGAATTCACTGTCGTAGTCATCCTCTACAATGTATCTTCCCCTGCCCGCCTCGGCCCAGGCAAGCAGCTCCATCCGCCGTTTGATGGGCATGACGATCCCTGTGGGATACTGGTGGGAGGGGGTCACATAGGCAATGTCCGCCCCTGCCTCCTCCAAAAGCCGGGTGTCCATTCCCCTTTTGTCCATCCGGATCGGGCAGACCTGAAAGTCCAGGCTGCAAAAAAGCCGGTATGCCTGTTTGTAGGTAGGGTTCTCCACAGCGATCACATGATCCCGCCCAAGCAGGGAACTAAGAAGCATGAGCAGATAGTCGCTGCCGGCACCCACGATCACCTGCCTGGGCGTACAGCTCACCCCTCTTGCCTGGTAGAGATAGCTGCATATGGCTCTGCGGAACGCATATTCCCCCTGGGGATCCCCCAGCCGGAACAGCTCTGTCCTGTCGTCCAGCAGCACTTCCCGGGACAGCTTCCTCCAGATATTGTAGGGAAAACTGTTCAGATCTACTCCATTGGGGGTAAAGTCAAACCGGTACGCTTGTCTCTTCTTCTCCTTAGGCCCTGACTTCTCATCTCTGGCAGGAGCCGTCTCCAGATGCCAGAGGTCCTCCACCTGGGCCACAAAATACCCTCTGCAAGGGACCGCCTCGATATACCCCTCTGACAAAAGCTGTTCATAGGCCATCTCCACCGTGCTCCTGCTGACCTCCAGATAGCGGCACAGGGAGCGGGTGGAAGGCAGTTTCTCCCCGCAGGAGATCCGGCCCGTCCTTATATTCTCTTTGATATAACCGTAAATCTGCTCGTACAGGGGCGTGCCGCTGTGGGGCTGCAGATGGATCGTCAGTTCGTTCATGGCAGGCTTATTTAGGCAGCTTGAAAGAGCTCTTCAGGGAGACGATACGGTTGAACACAAGGGCATCAGGCTCTGAATCCCTGGCGTCGATACAGAAGTAGCCGTTTCTCACAAACTGAAAGCTGTCGTAGGCCTTCGCATCCTGGAAGCTGGGCTCCACATAGCAGTTTTTCCGGATTTCCAGGGAGTGCGGATTCAGATTCAGGGAACCATCCTCCTTGTTGTACACACCCTTCTCCTCGTCGATCAGGTTCTCATAGAGGCGCACTTCCGCCTTCTGTGCGCAGGAGGCCGGTACCCAGTGAATAGTACCTTTGACCTTTCTTCCCGTAAAGCCGGAGCCGGCCTTTGTCTCCGGGTCGTAGGTGGCATGGACCACAGTCACATTGCCCTCCTCGTCAGTCTCATAGCTCACGCACTTCACGAAATAAGCGTGCATCAGGCGCACCTCATTACCCGGGAAGAGGCGGAAATACTTCTTCGGGGGCTCGATCATGAAATCCTCCCGCTCGATGTACAGCTCCCGCTCAAAAGGAAGCTGGCGCATTCCCAGTTCTTCGTTCTCCAGGTTATTGGCTACATCCAGGTACTCTCTTTCTCCCTCCGGATAGTTGTCAATCACCAGCTTGATGGGATCCAGCACGGCCATCATGCGGGGACGTTTCATCTTCAGATCCTCACGGATGCAGTACTCCAGCATCGCATAGTCCACAGAGCTCTGGCTCTTGGACACACCGCACATCTCCACAAACATCTTGATGGACTCCGGCGTAAATCCTCTCCTTCGCAGCGCCGCGATAGACACAAGGCGGGGATCATCCCATCCGTCCACAATGCCCTCCTGCACCAGCTTCTTGATGTAGCGCTTGCCAGTCACCACGTTGGTCAGGTAGAGCTTGGCAAACTCAATCTGGCGGGGCGCCGGGTCAAACTCACACTCTCTTACCACCCAGTCGTAGAGTGGTCTGTGATCCTCAAATTCCAGCGTACAGATAGAGTGGGTGATCTTCTCCACTGCGTCCTCGATCGGGTGAGCGAAATCATACATGGGGTAGATGCACCACTTGTCCCCTGTATTGTGGTGGGTCATATGGGCTACTCGGTAGATGATGGGGTCGCGCATGTTGATGTTGGGCGACGCCATGTCGATCTTGGCGCGCAGCACTTTCTCCCCATCTTTGTGCTCCCCGTTCTTCATAGCCTCAAACAGGGCCAGGTTCTCCTCCACAGAGCGATCCCTGTAAGGGCTGTTCTTTCCGGGCTCTGTGAGGGTTCCTCTGTACTGCCTTATCTCCTCCGGGCTCAGGTCACAGACATAGGCCTTTCCCTTTTTGATCAGCTTCACCGCGCACTCGTACATGATGTCAAAATAATCAGAGGCAAAGTACAGATGTTCCCCATACTCTGCACCCAGCCACTGCACATCTGCCTTGATGGACTCCACAAACTCCATATCTTCTTTCATGGGGTTTGTGTCGTCGAAGCGCAGGTGGAATTTTCCGCCGTACTTCTTCGCCAGCCCGTAATTTAAAAGGATGGACTTGGCATGTCCGATGTGGAGATACCCGTTTGGCTCCGGCGGGAATCTGGTGCACACATTGTCGTACACTCCCTCTCTGAGATCTTTGTCGATCTCCTGCTCAATAAAATTTTTAGAAACCACTTCTTCTCCCATGTCAACCTCCTGATAACAATAATTCCTCTGGTCATGAAGAATATCTTACCATACTTCCCGTCAATCCACAAGCACAAGACACAAGGTCTTCCTTTAAGTCCTGCTAAAAATCCGTGTAACTCTTTCCGTTCACAAGAGCTGTGTTCTTTGCCGCCGCCAGCTCTGACACCGTCACAAGCTGATAGCCCGCCTCCTGGAGCTTTGGTATGAGCTCCAGGGCCGCATCCACAGACTCTGTATGTATATCGTGCATCAGGATAATGTCGCCGTCGTCCACAGAGCTCATAACCGTGTCCACCGTCTTTTTGGCATCCCTTGTCTTCCAGTCCAGCGTGTCAATGTTCCACAGGATCATGGGCATGCCCACATTCCCGGACACGGTGCTGTTGATGGCCCCGTAGGGCGGGCGCATGACTGTGGCGGAGGTCCCGGCCGCCTCCCGTATCCTGTCGTTCGTCCTCTGGACCTGGGAGGACACAGCCCCCGCGTCCAGCTTAGTCAGATCCGCGTGGTCATAAGAGTGGTTCCCCAGCTCGCACCCTGTGTCCTTCATCCGCTTTACCAGCTCCGGATAGGAGGAGACCTTCTCCCCCAGCATGAAAAAGGTGGCGTGGGCGCCGTACTTTTTCAGCTGATCCAGTATTTCCCCCGTCCGCTTTCCCGGACCGTCGTCAAAGGTGAGCGCCACCATGGGCCGGGAGGGATCCACCATGCTCTCCTTCACGGAGAGGAATTTCCCGTCCTTGCCAAAGGAATAGAGGGAGAGGCCCATGTAGACATCCCCCACGGCCATCTTTCCCTTCTGGTCAAAATAGTACCTGCTCCCCTCTATCTCCTGCCAGCCGGTGAGCGCGCGGCCGTCCTCTCCCAGGTAATATCTGCCGTCCTCCCCGTCCTTCCACTGGCCGGCCTCCATGGCGCCGCTGTCGTCAAAGAAGTACCTGGCCCCGGCAATTTCCCGCCAGCCAACCGCTTTCTCCCCGGCGGAGTCAAAATAGTAGCTCTTTTTCTGCCAGGTGACAAATCCGTCCGTGACCCAGGAACCGTCGTAGCGCTGAAATCTTTCATCCTTCCACCTGCCCACCGGGTTCTTGACCGTCAGTGTGCCTTCCCGCACCTGGAGCTGTACTTTCTTTCTCCAGTCCTTCCCCAGCTTTTCCTTCAGCTCTCCGTCCAGCTCGATCCGCACAGGATAAGTTCCTTCCATAGACAGGTCCGCATCGCACACAAGGGAAATCCCTTCCCCTTTCTCCAGCCGGCTCACCAGCTCCTCTGCCGTGAGCTTCTTCTTTTTGTCCAGGCGTATCCTCTTATTGTACCTTTCCGTGTCCGAGGTGACCTCCGCGAGCAGGGGCGGCTGCTCCTCTCCTACATAGACCTCCCGGTCCGACGTCGAAATCTGTATCCTGGCACGCCGCCCAAAGCCGGACAGGGCAAAGACAGCCCCCGCGGCTCCGGCACAGGTGAACAGGATGGCCGCAGCCACCAGCAGCCTGACCGCAAGACTCCTCCGTCTCCTCCTGTGCATACGCCCCCTCAACTCTGTTCCTATGCTGTTCCTCTTCCTGTTCATCGGTCCTGCTTATCCTCCCCAGACATACTTTATCTTCGACAGAGTATAGCCTGATTCGACAGGAACCACAAGAGGAGCAAAGAATACTTAAGAAATGTAAAGAAATTCTTAAATTTTGGCACAAAAAAAATGGAGCATACGGGATTTGAACCCGTGACCTCCACACTGCCAGTGTGGCGCGCTCCCAACTGCGCTAATGCCCCATTCAATCATATGAACTCCATTTAATGGAAAAAGCTGCCTAGCGGACTTGAACCGCCGACCTCCGCCTTACCAAGGCGACGCTCTACCTACTGAGCCAAGGCAGCATATATTTCGTAAGCAACATGAACAATATACAATATTAAGACGGACTTGTCAATGACTTTTTGAAAAAACACAGCATCGGTTTCCACCTCAAAAGTCGGCGGGGCATCCGCTCATTCTCCGGATGCCCTGCTGACCCCTGCAAAAGTCTTGTCCCCGGTCTTATTTTCTTTCCTGGGAGTCCTCTTCCTCTTTTTCCTTCTTCCACACAACCGTTTCCTTGATCCGGTGGTTCTCCACAGCCAGAACACGGATCTCCAGATCGTCCGTGCTGCACACAAAGGTCTCACCATCCTCCGGGATCCGGTCTATGACGCCGCAGACGTAGCCGCCAAACGTATCGTAGTCCTGTGAGGGGAGCTCGATCCGCAGCTCCTCCGCCACATCCTCCACATCCGCGCCTCCCTGGATGCGCCACTGGTTATCAGAGATCTTCACAATATCATCAGGTTCTTCCTCCTCGTCCGGCTCGTAGAGGTCTCCAACAAGGGACTCCATCAGGTCGTGGAGGGTGATGATGCCGCTGACACCGCCGTACTCGTCCACCAGCACAGCAAAGTAGATCCTCTTCTTCTTCATATTCTGGAACAGCGTGTTGGCCTTCATGGTATCCGGCACAAAATAGGCTTTCTCCATGGCATTTGCCATAATGTTTTCACGGCTCTTGTCCTCAAGCCGGAAATAGTCTTTCGTGTCCAGCACGCCCACAATGTCTTCCTGATTTTCCTTGCACACCGGATAATGGGTGTGTCTGGTGGAGTGGATGACCGTCTCCCACTCCTTCATATCCTCGTCCAGATACAGGCAGTCCATGTCCACCCTGTGGGTGCAGATCTGTTCCACGGAAATATCGTCAAACTCGAATACATTGCGGATCATCTCGCTCTCCTCGCTGTCGATATTCCCCTGGGCATTTCCCTCCATAAGGAGCATGCGGATCTCCTCCTCCGTCACCTGCTCCTCCTCTTCCTCCGGGTTGATGTGCAGGAGACGAAGCACTCCGTTGGTGGATTTGGTCAGCAGGAACACAAGGGGGGCGAACGCCTTGGACACCCCGTACAGAAGACCGGACAGCAAAAGGGAGAGCTGCTCCGACTTCTTCATGGCGATACGCTTTGGCACTAGCTCGCCGAACACAAGGCTGAAGTAGGCCAGTATGACTGTGATGACAACAAGGGCAACCGTCCGCACGACCCGCTCCGGCACATCCACTCCCATGCTGATGATCCAGTCTGAGAGAGGTCCCGAAAAGCTGTCCGCCGCAAAGGCACTTCCCAGCTGTCCGGCCAGTGTGATGGCCACCTGGATCGTGGAAAGAAATTTGGCAGGCTGCTCTGTCAATGTGTAGAGATGGCGGGCTCTCCTGTCTCCGTCCTCCGCCATTTTTTTCAGTTTTGTCTCATTCATGGAGATCACGGCGATCTCCGCGCTTGCGAAGATAGCGTTGAGCGCTATCAGCACAACCTGTAAAATCAATGGTCCAACCATTCTTTTCTTACTCCTCCTGATTAATCATTCAAACATAAAACATATGGCAAAAGGGTATAACCCACAGGCCCCGCATCTCAACTGATGCGTGCCTGCAGGCTATACCCCTATCTATTCATGATACCACATGGATTCTTTTTTTCCCGCGCACACAAATATGACGCACACACTGTCATCTGAAAGCACTTACACCTTTCAGTGTCACTGTCATCGTCCATGTATGTAATCACACCTTTCTTTTACGCATTTCCCGGTATTTGTCAGATTTATACCAGATTGATTAATAAAATATCATACTTCGGGCTGTCTGTCAATCTTTCTCCTGCTCGTTCTGTATGATCTTCTCTGTCTTAGCCTTGATCCTCTGGATCGCATTGTCCACTGTCTTGGGACTTTTATCCAGCAGTCTGGCGATGGTCCGGTAGTCTGTTCCCATGAGATGCAGGTAGAGGACCCTCCTCTCCAGATCGCTCAGAGCGCCCTCCAGCTCCTCCTCAATCCTTCTTGCATTCTCCTTGCCCAGAAAGGCCTGCTCCGGATCGCTCTCCCGGCCGGCCTGGATGGTGTCCATCAGCTTGGCACCCTCCCCCTCCTCCGGGTTCTCCTTCTCGTAGAAGGATATATAAGAATTCAGGGGACTGTGCTTCTTTCTCCTGGACGCCTCTATGGCCGTGTAGAGCTGTCTTCTCACGCACAGCCTGGCAAAACTGTAAAAAGATGCCTCCTGCTCCAGGTCATAATCCTGGACTGCTTTGAAAAGGCCTATCATTCCCTCCTGGATCAGATCATCGTTCTCTCCTCCCAGGAGATACATGGCTTTGGCTTCCTTCTTTACAAGTCCTTTATATTTCTCCATCAGGTAGTCCGTGATCGCCCGGTCTCCCTCCCGGAGCCTGCGTATCAGCTGTTCATCTGTCATCTGTTCATACTGGGGCATACTCGCGCTTCCTTTCCTGATCCTGCTATTCTGCCTCTATGACATCCGCTGCCGTACGATCTCGTAGGCCAGGACTCCCGCTGCCACCGACGCATTCAGGGAGTCAATATCTCCCTTCATGGGGATGGATGCTGTGAAATCGCAGTTCTCTTTCACCAGACGTCCCACGCCCTCACCTTCATTTCCAATGACCAGGCCGATGGGGCCTTTCAGGTCCAGGTTGTACATCAGCTCTCCATCCATGTCCGCGCACACGAACCACAGGCCTTCCTCCTTCAGCTCCTGCATGGTGCGGGCCAGGTTCGTGACCTTTGCCACCGGCGTGTAGTTCACTGCCCCCGCGGAAGTCCGGGCCACTGTGGCCGTCAGTCCCACCGCCCGGCGCTTGGGGATGATGACCCCGTGGGCCCCGGCCAGGTTGGCAGTCCGGATGATGGCCCCCAGATTATGGGGATCCTCCACATTGTCAAGAAGGATAAGGAAGGGGGCCTCCCCCCTGCTCCTTGCCAGCTCCAGCATATCCTCCACCTGCGCGTATTCCCAGGCCGCAGCGTGGGCGATCACTCCCTGGTGATGCCCTGTCTCTGAGAGCTGTCCCAGGCGCTCCCTGGAGACAAACTGGATGATGGTGTCGTGTTTTCTGGCCTCCCGCAGGATGGTCTGCACAGGCCCGTCCTTGCAGCCGTCCTGGACAAACAGCTTGTCAATAGTCTTTCCGGACCGGAAAGCCTCCAGGACCGCATTTCTCCCTTCTATCACCGTGCTGTTTTTCTCTGTCTCTCTCTCTTTCATCGCTCTTCCTCTTTATCTTCATGGCCGGCCATTTCAAAGCCGCCTTCTGCCAGCTCCCCATACTCCAGACTCTCAAGTCCGGTCCGGATCAGGCTGAGCATCCTCTCCCACTCTTTCTCCAGATAGAGATATCCCATCAGCGCCTCAAATCCGGTGGCCCTCCTGTAATCTGTCACAGACTGGTTCTTTGCCGGAGATACGCTCTTGGCATTTCTCCCTCTCTTGTAGACCGCGTGCTCCTCCTCTGTCAGAAGACCCTGGAGAGTGCGCATCATCCTGGACTGGGCAGAGGCCTGCACAAGAGAGCTGGTCATCCTGTGCAGCTGGTTCACAGGCCGGTTCCCCCTGCTGATCACAAGGGTCTTGATGACAAGGTCATAGATGCTGTCACCGATGTAGGCCAGCGTGAGAGGTGAATACTCCCGGATATCCACCTCCTCCATATGGAAGACCTGGCTCATATACTCCTCAAACTGCCACTGCACTTTCTGTTCTACGCTCTTTTCCATTTTACACCTTCACGCGTATCCTCAAGGATAATGCCCTTGGCTGCCAGCTCATCCCGGATGGCGTCCGCCCGCGCAAAATCTTTTGCCTTTCTGGCTGCCTGCCTCTCCTCGATGAGAGCCTCAATATCTCCGTCCAGCATCTGGGCTTCTTTCACCACGATCAGCCCCAGCACATCGCAGAGCTTCTCCAGGACTGCAAGGAGCGCTCCCGCAAACTCGGCTGAGCTTTCCTCTCCCGCTGTGGTGTTGCAGTATTTCACAAGGTCGAACACAGACGCGATGGCATCTGCCGTGTTGAAGTCGTCATCCATGGCCTTCTCAAATGCCTTTACATACTCATCTGTCCTGGCCAGAGCCGCTTTCTCCTCCTCAGACATAGCGGAGGTCTTGGCATTTTCGCCCAGATATTTCAGATTTTCTGCCGCGTTCACGATCCTCTCCAGCCCGTTTTTGGAGGCCTCCATCAGATCGGCGCTGAAATTCAAGGGGCTTCTGTAGTGGGCGCTGAGCATGAAGAAGCGGAGCACCTGCAGGTCATACTGCTCGCTGATCTCGCGGACTGTCCGGAAATTGCCCAGCGACTTGCTCATCTTATGGTTGTCAATATTCAGGAATGCATTGTGCATCCAGTATTTTGCAAATGTCTTTCCGTTTGCCGCCTCACTCTGGGCGATCTCATTTTCGTGGTGCGGGAATACCAGATCCTCCCCACCTGCGTGGATGTCGATCTGCTCTCCGAGATATTTCTTTGACATGACAGAGCACTCGATATGCCATCCCGGGCGACCGTCGCTCCAGGGTGACTCCCAGGCCGGCTCTCCTTCTTTCTTCGGCTTCCAGAGCACGAAATCCAGGGGATCTTCCTTCTCATCCTCGCCGCTGACCAGCAGTGTCCTGTTGCCGGAGCGCAGGTCATCCAGATTTTTGTGGGACAGTTTTCCATACTCTTTGAACTGTCTTGTCCGGAAATACACGGTTCCGTTCTTCTCATAGGCATAGCCCTTGTCGATGAGCTGCTGGATCATCTCCACCATGCCGCAGATCTCCTCTGTGGCGAGGGGGTTTTTTGTGGCCGGCAGGATATTCATGCCATCCATGTCCTTCCGGCACTCTTCGATATATCTCTTGGAGATCTCGTCTGCGGACACGCCCTCCTCGATCGCTCTTTTGATGATCTTGTCGTCCACGTCCGTGAAATTGGACACAAAGTTCACATCATAGCCCTTGTACTGGAAGTATCTCCTGACTGTGTCAAACACGATCATGGGCCTTGCATTTCCGATGTGGATCAGATTGTAGACCGTAGGCCCGCAGACATACATCTTGACTTTTCCTTCCTCCAGCGGGATAAATTCTTCTTTTGTCCTTGTCATAGTGTTAAACAGTTTCATGTGGTTCCTCCTTAATTTCTTCCATCTCTATAGTATTGTCTTTCATGCATCTCATATGCTTCTCCAGCTCGCGCAGCTCTGTCTTCAGGCGCATGTTGTCCTTCTGCAGTTCGCGGATATCGTTGCTCACCGGGTCAGGCAGATGTACCTGGTCCATGTCCTCCCTGGGGATCTTCTGGTCTCCCATCTTCACGATGCGCCCCGGAACGCCCACCACTGTACAGTTGGGCGGCACTTCCTTGAGCACTACTGCTCCGGCGCCGATCTTGGAGTTCTCACCGATGGTAAAAGATCCCAGGATCTTGGCTCCGGCGCTGACCATGACATTGTCTTTGAGCGTCGGGTGGCGTTTTCCCTTTTCCTTTCCTGTGCCCCCCAGAGTCACTCCCTGGTAGAGGGTCACATTGTTCCCGATGATGGTGGTCTCGCCTATGATGACACCGGTCCCGTGGTCAATGAAGAGCCCCTTCCCGATCCTGGCACCGGGGTGTATCTCAATCCCCGTCTTCCTGGCTGCCCGCTGGGACACCCATCTGGCCAGGAAATAATGCTTCTTCCTGTACAGCCTGTGGGCCACCCGGTAACTTAAGATCACTTTAAAACTCGGGTAGAGAAACACTTCCCAGTTGGATTTGATCGCCGGATCCCTCTCCCGGATAACCTGAATCTCTTCCCGTATATATTTCACAAGTCCCATGCGTATCCTTTCCTTTCTTTTTATTTTCCGCCCGGCCTATCCCACACGCCGCAGCGCGCCTCTTCAGCCGGAGTTTTCTTTATACAGGCAGGTACGAAGAACTTTCCCGGAACATAAAAAACGTCTCTTACACAATGCCATGTAAGAGACGAATGATGATCCGTGGTTCCACTCTTTTTGAGAACACCCGCCTGCCCCTGGCATGTACAGCTGCTCTCCACTTTCTGGCTGATAACGCCCGCCCTGGCGTACCCGGCTAATCAGGGCGGCTCTCCTGCCGTCTTCCTTTCGCCGGATCAACTCCCGGATGCACTTCACATCGAGCTCGCCCGGAACTGCTTTCAGCCGGTGACAGTTCCTCTCTGATGGCTCCCTTCCATGTTACTCTTTCCGTTCTCCGTTTTTACCGCTATAGATACTATAGTATGTGAAAAGCCGGAATTTGTCAACCTCCGCCATGCAGAGTTTTTCTCTTTCCCCTGTCACACCACCTCATTCAGGTAAATAGGGGACAGCGGAACGATCTTTCTCAGCTCTTCCTTCATTCTCTCTGTCACAGTGACGCCGGGCTCCCTTTCGATCTCGTCCGGAGACACACTGCCAAACACCAGCTTTGTCAGGGCCTCCACCGTCAAAGTCCCCTCGCTGTTCTCCGGCTTTCCCTCCATAAGCATCACGCCCGAAAACTCCGTCCCGGTCAGCATGAACACCTGGTTGTTCTCCGGGATAAGGGGATCTGTCACCCGAAAGCACACCGCAGTCAGATAGTTCAGCTCCAAAAGGAGCAAAAGCCGCCTGACATTTACCGGCCGCACCATGATCTTCGGCCTGTCCTTTGAAGTCTGGGGTACCGCAGGCAGACAGTCCACGATCTGCCCGTCCTTCTCGCAGATCATCAGACAGCCGCCGTCGCTCTCGTATTCCCGGATCAGCCTCTCATAGTAAGCCTCATCCCGCTTTGCGTAGACTTTTGCGCGTCCCCTCAGGCTCTTCTCAGCCGCAACTCCTATCCGGGCACCGTCTCCCGGGGCAGCCCTCTTTGCGCTCCATTCTTCAGGAAGATTTCCCTCCCCCTCAAAACAGCGCTGCTCCTGCTCATACACGGTAGAAAAACCGTGGGGAAGATAGATCTCCTCCGCCGCCGGCATAAGGAATGTGAAGGGCTCTCCTGCCTGATACATGTCCCCAAGCGCTGTCCTGATAAGGGCTGCCATATAGCCTCTCTTCCGGTATTCTTTTTCCGTAGCCACCGCCACAATGTAGTGGGAGGGCTCTTCCTTTCCGTTTACCATCAAGGTGTAGGGATTGAGGTGTAGCATAGCACGCACGGCCCCGTCCTCCTCCACCACATAGATGGTGTTGTCCCTTGTCTTTTCTGTATAATAGTAATCCACAAACGAAACGCTGTCTTCAGAGAAAATCTCCTCATACAGCTTTCGGGTCTTTCCTTTTTCTGCATCGCTGATCTTTCTGATCTGCATCTTCCTTCACCTGTCTTCTGTCCATCGTTCTTTTGCCCGCGGGCAGCCGCTGCAGGTGGCGCACCCGTCTCCAGGTTGTCCACCGTCCTCGGGAAGCCGGGGCTCATAGCTATAATTTTCCACCGTCTCAAGGCAGGCAGCCGCCTGGGCTGCGATCCCTTCGCCGCTCCCTGTAAAGCCAAGCCCTTCTTCTGTGGTGGCCTTTATATTGACCTGGTCCTTGCGGATGCCGAGAGTCTCCGCCACATTGTCCCTCATCTGTTCGATATAGGGGGCCAGCTTCGGGCGCTGGGCGATCACCGTGGCGTCAATATTTCCGATCACATAGAGTTCCTCTTCCACCAGCTCTCCCACTCTCTCCAGGAGCTTCAGGCTGGAAGCCCCTCTGTATACCTCGTCTGTGTCGGGGAAATGTTTTCCGATATCCCCCAGGGCCGCTGCTCCCAGCAGGGCATCCATAATGGCGTGAAGGAGGACATCCGCATCAGAATGTCCCAGAAGCCCTTTTTCATAGGGAATCTCCACGCCTCCCAGTATCAGCTTCCTGTCCTCTGCCAGTCTGTGTACGTCATAGCCTGTTCCAATCCTCATGGTCTATTCCCCGCTTTCTTCCTCATCTTTCGCCTGCTCTTCCAGGGACGGCTGCTCTTCTTCCTCCTGCTCGTCCACAGGCTTTGTCATATTTCTGATAGCAAAGACGATCAGCCCCACACCAAACACCGCAAAGAGCACGCCTGCCACGACAAAGCCGATATATCCTTCCGGCTTCTGGTTCAGGACATCCATAACAAGCTGCACGCCTGTGTAGGTGAGATATCCTCCCACAATGATCCAGATCCAGTCTCTCGTTTTTCCATTCATAGTATTCGCTCCTTCATTTTTTCATATGTACAAGTATATAATTATCACATCGAGCTTGTCAATGAGAGGGATTGCCGCAAGGCAAAAATAAACGGCGCCGGAAGTTTTCCGACACCGTTTTCTGGGAGTAGCGGGAACTGGATTCGAACCAGCGACACTACGGGTATGAACCGTATGCTCTAGCCAACTGAGCTATCCCGCCATATGATATGGGGCCTATAGGGCTCGAACCTATGACCCTCTGCTTGTAAGGCAGATGCTCTCCCAGCTGAGCTAAGACCCCATATTTTCTGGTCTTGCAGGTTGCTTTCCCGCAACCCGCTTTGCTATTATACAATCATTTTCAAGCAAATGTCAACACTTTTTTTACATTTTTTTCAAAAGGGTTGCAAACGGCGTTTTTACGGCGTTTTCGGGCTGTGGATTTACAAAAGATCCGGATCGATCCGCCGTCCCCGGGAGTAAAATTCTCTGTCTTCCTCTCCGATGGGGCGCATCACCTGGCAGGGATTTCCCACCGCCACCACGTCCGCCGGAATATCTTTTGTCACGACACTGCCTGCTCCTATCACAGTGTTGTCCCCCACAGTCACACCGGGAAGGAGGATGGCTCCCGCTCCGATCCAACAGTTTCTCCCAATATGCACCGGCAGGTTGAACTGGTACTCCTGCTCCCTGAGAGACGGAAGCACCGGATGTCCGCCCGTGGCAATGATGACATTGGGGCCGATCATTGTGTGATCCCCCACATAGATGTGTGTATCGTCCACCAGAGTCAGATTGAAATTAGCATAGATATGGCTGCCAAAATGGACATGTTTTCCGCCCCAGTTGGCATAGAACGGTGTTTCAATATAACATCCCTCGCCTATCTCTGCAAACATTTTCTCCAGCAGCGCCCTCTTTTCCTCTCCCCTGGAGGGCTTCAGATGATTGTAGTCATAGAGAAGATCCAGGCAGACCGCCTGCTCCTTAAGAAGATCCCCGTCTGTGGGCAGATAGAGTCCGCCCCCGTGCATTTTCTCTGCTGTTTCCCTGTCCATATCCTGTTCCTCCACTCTCGAATTTTCATAATATGATCATTATAGCAGAAAAAACAACCGAGGACGACCCATATGTCAGATAAGCTGAAAGAAACTGATGAGCAGCCTGCACCCGTAAAAGAGAATGATGACGCCGCAGATGACATTGATGACCCGCAGCACCCTGACATTAAACCTTCTGCTGAACATGGAGATCACAAGGGTCAGTCCTGTAAACCACAGGCAGGAGGCCGTCCCCACGCCGCAGATGAAGGGAAGAGATTCCGAGGCAGGCAGCGTCACCCGGAAGGCTCCCAGCATCATGGTCCCATCCACGATGGCCTGGGGATTGAACCAGGTCACAACGCAGGCAGAACAGATGGTTTTTTTAAGGGACATGACCTCCCCGGAGCGGTCTAACTCCTCCGTCTCTGCCCGCAGCAGGCCTGCCCCTATGGAAATGACGACAATGCTCCCCGCCAGCAGAATGATCCTCTGCAGCCACTCCCAGCGCTGCATCACCGCGCCGATGCCGAAAAAGCAGGCCAGAGCCAGCGTCACATCAAAGAAGATGACGATCAGCGCGGTCGCCAGGGCGCGGCGGCGCGTATGTGTCAGCGCGCCGTTGATGACAAAAAGATTTTGCAGTCCTATGGGTGCCACATAGGCAAGACCTATCGACAGCCCCTGCAGAAAAAATCCCATAGCCGCCTCCTTCCTTTTTATGTGTAGAAAAAACGGCGCATCTGCGCCGTTTTTCCACTTATATATGTCCGGTCATACCGCCAGGAAAATCCTAGACGATACCCTGTGCCTCCATGGCATTTACGACTTTCTCAAATCCGGCAATATTTGCACCCATCACATAGTTGCCTGCGTGTCCGTATCTCTCGGCAGCGTCAGCCATGCTGTGGCAGATATTGACCATGATGCCTTTCAGCTTGCTGTCCACTTCCTCGAAGGACCAGCTTAAGCGCTCGCTGTTCTGGGACATCTCAAGAGCGGATGTGGCAACACCGCCGGCGTTTGCAGCCTTTCCAGGTGCGAAGAGAACGCCGTTCTCCTGCAGGTACTCGGTAGCATCCAGTGTTGTAGGCATGTTGGCACCCTCTGCCACTGCGATGCATCCGTTTGCAACAAGGGCTTTTGCGTCCTCAAGATGCAGCTCGTTCTGTGTCGCGCAGGGAAGAGCGATATCCACTTTCACGCTCCATACGCCTCTGCCCTCATGGTACTCAGCATTGGGACGGTATTTCTTGTACTCGGAAAGTCTTGCTCTGTTTACTTCCTTGATCTCTTTGATAGCTGCAAGGTCAATGCCCTCAGAGTCATATACCCAGCCTGTGGAGTCGCTCATGGTCACTACTTTTGCACCCATCTGCTGTGCCTTCTCTGTAGCATAGATGGCAACATTTCCGGAACCGGATACAGCGATGGTCTTGCCTGCGATGTCCTTACCGTTCATCTTCAGCATTTCCTCTGTCAGGTACAGAAGACCATATCCTGTAGCCTCTGTTCTTACAAGGGATCCGCCGTATGTCAGGCCTTTTCCTGTCAGAACGCCTTCGTACAGTCCGCGGATGCGCTTGTACTGTCCGAACATGTATCCGATCTCTCTTGCGCCTGTTCCGATGTCGCCGGCCGGAACGTCTGTGTCAGCGCCGATATATTTGCATAACTCTGTCATGAAGCTCTGGCAGAATGCCATCACTTCTCTGTCTGATTTACCCTTGGGATCGAAATCAGAACCACCCTTGCCGCCGCCGATGGGCAGTCCTGTAAGGGAGTTCTTGAAAATCTGCTCAAATCCGAGGAACTTGATAATACCAAGGTTTACAGACGGATGAAGACGAAGGCCGCCCTTGTATGGTCCGATCGCACTGTTAAACTGTACGCGGTAGCCTGTGTTTACCTGTACCTGTCCGTTGTCGTCCACCCACGGCACACGGAACTTGAACTGTCTCTCAGGCTCTGTCAGTCTCTCAAGAAGAGCTTCTTTTCTGTACTTCTCCTCGTTTGCCTCAATTACAGGTCTTAAGGACTCCAGCACTTCCTTTACAGCCTGATGGAATTCCGGTTCTGCCGGATTCTTTGCCACAACTCTTTCAATCACTTCATCTACATATGACATTGTTTTCTTCCTCCTTGATCTTCTTATCAGGCGGAAGCCAGCAAAAAGAGCAGGCATAAGCCTGCTCTTAACTAGACCTCTTTGCCTCTTTAACAGAATAAAATATTCCCGGGCAAAACACAAGTATTTTTTGTATTTTTTATGATTTTTTTGCAACTTTATACTTTCATTCCTGCATTTCGTACCCTGTTTAGTATATTTTTACAGAAACTTTGCAATATTGCACATGCAAAAATGCATTTTTATCCAGCTGCTTTATTTAAAATACTCCACGCCGGACTCAAAGATCTTAAGATCCTGCTCTCCGTAGATGTTCACGGCCACGCTCCGGCCCCGGCGCTCCACATGGGCCATCTTGCCCAGCACCCTTCCGTCCGGGCTCGTGATGCCCTCGATGGCAAAGTAGGAGCCGTTCACATTCCACTCCTCGTCATTTGAGATGTTTCCTTCCGGATCACAGTACCGTGTAGCCACCTGTCCGTTTGCAAAGAGCTGTGCAATGGTCTCGGCAGGAGCCACAAAGCGTCCCTCTCCGTGGGAAGCAGGAGTGACATAGACGCCGCCAAGATCGGCTTTTGCAAGCCATGGGGACTTGTCTGTCACCACCTTTGTGTACACCATCTTGGAGATGTGCCGTCCGATGGTGTTGTAGGTCAGCGTCGGTGCATTCTCTGTCTGCCCTGTGATCTTTCCATTTGGCACAAGACCCAGCTTGATGAGGGCCTGGAAGCCGTTGCAGATACCAAGGGCAAGGCCGTCTCTCTCATTTAAGAGCTTCTCCACCGCCTCTTTCAGCTTCGCGTTCTGGAAAGCAGTGGCAAAGAACTTGGCTGATCCATCGGGCTCATCGCCTGCGCTGAATCCGCCCGGGAACATGATGATCTGGGACTGGCTGATGGCTTTCTCAAACACGTCCACAGAATCCACGATGTCCGCCGCGTCCATGTTCCTGAACACCTTCGTGATGACCCTGGCCCCTGCTCTCTCAAAGGCCTTCGCACTGTCGTACTCGCAGTTGGTGCCCGGGAACACAGGAATGAACACCGTGGGCTGGGCGATCTTGTGGCTGCAGATGTGGACTTTTGATGCGTGGAAGCAGCCATCTTCCTTAAGCTCTCCGTCCTCTTTCTTCTCTGATCTGATGAACCAGCTTGTGGGGCCGTCCTGGGCGCCGGACCGTGTGGCGAACACTTTCTCCAGAGTGCCTGTCCATGCCTCTTCCGCCTCGTCAAGTCCGATGACTGCATCGCCGTAGGAGAAAGCCTTGTCATCCGTCACCTCACCGATGACCGTGTAGGTGATCTGCAGCTCTCCCACTTTGCCCTCCGGCACCTCAGCTACCAGGTCTCCGAAGGCGGGGGCAAAGAGTTCTCTTTCATCCATGCTGTGCTCGATCTTCACGCCCATGCCGTTTCCAAAGGCCATCTTGCTGACAGCGGCGATGACGCCGTGGCGGTCCGGCACGTAGGCGGAGATGATCCTTCCGGCCTTGATATCCTCCGCAAATTTTCCGTACTGCTCCATCACTTTCTCATATACCGGCAGATCGTACTCATCCTTCGGGATGCGCAGCCACACAAGCTTGCTTCCCGCTTTCTTCAGCTCCGGCGTGATGATATCTTTTTCTTTTGCCACATCCACGGCAAAGGAAACAAGAGTAGGCGGCACATCGATGTCCTCGAAAGTACCGGACATACTGTCTTTGCCTCCGATGGAAGGAAGACCAAATCCAAGCTGGGCCGCATAGGCTCCAAGGAGAGCGGCCAACGGCTGGCTCCAGCGGTGGGGGTCCTCCGTCATCCGGCGGAAGTACTCCTGGAAAGTAAAGCGGATCTTCCGGTAGTCGCCGCCTGCTGCCACGATCTTGGCCACAGACTCTGTCACAGCGTAGACCGCTCCATGGTAGGGGCTCCAGCTTGACAGGTAGGGATCAAAGCCGTAGCTCATCATGGTCACTGTGTCGCAGTCCCCTTTCAGTACAGGGAGCTTCGCCACCATGGCCTGGGTCTCTGTCATCTGATATTTTCCGCCGTGAGGCATGAACACAGATCCTGCTCCGATGGAACCGTCAAACATCTCCACAAGCCCTTTCTGAGAGCATACGTTCAGGTCTGCCAGTGTCTCCAGCCATTTTGCTTTCACATCTGTCACTTCCACTTTATCCGTCAGCACCTTGCCTGCGCGGTCCGGGATGTCCACGGCCACGCTTATCTCCTGGTGGGCGCCGTTTGTATCAAGGAAAGCTCTGGAGATGTTCACGATCTCTTTTCCTCTCCACACAAGGACAAGTCTTGGATCCTCTGTCACCACTGCCACTTCCACAGCCTCTAAGTTTTCCTCTTTCGCATAGCCCATGAAGGCTGCCACATCTTTTGGATCTACCACAACTGCCATACGCTCCTGGGACTCAGAGATAGCGATCTCCGTTCCGTCCAGTCCGGCGTATTTCTTCGGCACCTTATCCAGGTCCACCCTGAGGCCGTCTGCCAGCTCACCGATGGCAACGGACACGCCGCCTGCGCCAAAGTCGTTGCACTTCTTGATCAGGCAGCTCACTTCCTCTCTGCGGAAGAGGCGCTGGATCTTTCTCTCTGTAGGCGGATTTCCTTTCTGCACTTCCGCGCCGCATGTCTCGATGGACTCCTCCGTATGCACCTTGGATGAACCTGTAGCGCCGCCGCAGCCATCCCGGCCCGTACGTCCGCCGAGAAGAATGATGATGTCTCCCGGATCTGAAGTCTCACGGATCACTGCACGCCTGGGGGCTGCTCCTAAGACAGCGCCGATCTCCATGCGCTTGGCCACATAGTCGGGATGATAGATTTCCTTGACCGCCCCGGTAGCAAGACCGATCTGGTTGCCGTAGGAGCTGTATCCGTGAGCAGCCTCCCGCACCAGCTTCTTCTGGGGCAGTTTCCCTTTCATGGTGTCTTTCACAGAGACAGTGGGATCCGCTGCTCCGGTGACACGCATGGCCTGATATACATAGGTACGTCCTGACAGGGGATCGCGGATAGCGCCACCAAGGCAGGTAGCCGCCCCTCCGAAAGGCTCGATCTCCGTGGGGTGGTTGTGAGTCTCGTTTTTAAAGTTCACAAGCCACTCTTCCTCCACGCCGTCCACAGTCACCGGCACAACGATGCTGCAGGCGTTGATCTCGTCGGACTCCTCCTGATCCTCCAGCTTTCCTTCCTTCTTCAGCTTGCGCATGGCCATGAGAGCCAGATCCATCAGGCAGACAAACTTGTCCTCCCGTCCTTTGAAGATCTCGCTGTGGTCCGCCAGATACTGGCGGTATGTGTCCTCGATAGGCTTTTTGTAATCTCCCTCTCCAAATGTAATATCCTTCAGCTCAGTGGAGAAGGTGGTGTGACGACAGTGGTCAGACCAGTACGTATCCAGCACACGGATCTCTGTCATAGAGGGATCTCTGTCCTCCTCGCCCTTAAAGTAGTTCTGGATGTGCTGGAAG
This sequence comes from Lachnoclostridium phocaeense, assembly GCF_959599685.1. Lineage (NCBI taxonomy): Bacteria > Bacillati > Bacillota > Clostridia > Lachnospirales > Lachnospiraceae > Lachnoclostridium > Lachnoclostridium phocaeense. The sequence continues at coordinate 18,422 of NZ_CAUGIN010000007.1, read as the reverse complement.
TCCTTGAATGTCATGGCAAGTCCCAGGGAATCATAGAGCTCCCGGAGCTTCTCCTCTTCCAGGTCCTTAAACCCGTCAAAGACCTTGACATCTGCCGGCTCGTCAAATTTTGTCACAAGGGTCTCCGGCTTGTCCATACCGGTCTCCCTGGAATCCACCGGGTTGATGCAGTGATGTTTGACTGCCTCAAACTGCTCATCCGTCAGTTCTCCCCCGATCACATAGGTGGTTGCGGTGCGGATAACCGGCTTCTCATCTTCCTTTATAAACTGTATACACTGCTCGGCAGAGTCCGCTCTCTGGTCAAACTGTCCCGGGAGGAACTCTACAGAAAAGATCCTGTCATCCTCCGCTGCCGGAAATGTCTCTTTATACAAAATGTCTACCGGCGGCTCCGCAAAAACACCTCTGCAGGCTTTTTCAAAAGTCTCCTCTGAAATATTCTCCACATCGTAGCGGATCAGCACCCTCACGCTGGTGAGAGTCTTTATCCCCAGGTAGCTTTTGATCTCGTGGAAGAGATCTTTCGCCTGGACTGCATACTCCGGTTTTTTCTCCACATATACTCGTCTTACATTGCCCATAAAACTTCCTCCGTTTTTTATATGTTCATTTTATGATACGCTAACTCTATGATAACATGGGGTTTATTATTAGTAAAGTTAATATAACTAAACATTTTTATAAGTTTTTCTTATTTCCTTTGGCATCCGGTGCCGGACTTGCCTTCCCAAGGAAGCGCTGCCACACAAGAAAGACGATCAGCAGGATCAGAAGCGAGCCAATGAAAACGCCTCCGATCCGCATGACCATATCATAGAAAAATCCCTCTGGGAGCATTCGGATCATGTAATCCGTGGCCGGGTCAAAAAGCCACAGGTCATTGGTGAAAAATATCTCGTGAAAGATCGTAAAATACTTTGTGAAGTCCGAGGCGATCAGAAGCCCCAGCACCACAGTCAATGCCAGAAAAATACCCAGCGCTATAAAATATGCCTTTGGAAGGATCCGTTTCCAGTCTCCTTTCAGGATCACAAGGAGGATGATAAGCACTGCAGCTCCCCCCAGCAGCCACCACCGAAGAGACAGGCCTCCAAGGAACAGGTTCTTTACATCCGCCATGTGGAGCCGGTCCTGCTCGTTAAAGAAGTCCTGGGTCTGCCCCTCCACTTCTGTGATCACTGACAGTTCTGGTCTCTCCCCGATGAGGTAATCCATCATCTTCTCTGTCACATCCATGACATCCTCCATCTCCATGCCAAGACTATCCGTGACATTGTATTTCTCGTATTCCCTCTCATAAAATGCATAGTCCGGATCTCCGTAGATGGCGATCTGAAAGCTGGTGATCAGGAGGGCCAGCACAAGCAGGAACATGGCTGCCACGGCCAGTATGTGATGCAGTTTCTTCATAAAGCAATCCTTCTTTCTGTTGTCTTGTTTTTTGTGATTGTAATTTCCCTGATTTTCCCTTATAATACTAATGATTTTTATTAGGAGGACTTATCATGGATATTAACTATGAATTATATAAAGTATTTTACTATGTTGCCTCGACTTTAAGTTTTTCCGAGGCCTCCAAGCAGCTTTTCATCTCCCAGTCAGCGGTGAGCCAATCCATCAAGACGTTAGAGAGAAAGCTGGACCAGGTTCTCTTTATCCGGAGCACAAAGAGAGTCCAGCTGACACCCGAGGGGGAGATCCTGCTGCGTCACGTGGAGCCGGCCATGAACCTGATCCAGCGGGGAGAGTCCCAGCTTATGGAGTCCGCCTCCACCGGAGGACAGATCCGCATCGGCGCCAGCGACACCATCTGCCGGTATTTTCTCGTGCCCTACATCAAGCGGTTCCACGAGGCTTTTCCCGGCGCTCACATCAAGGTGACCAACGCCACCTCCATCCAGAGCGTGGAGCTGCTGAAATCAGGACAAGTGGACTTTATCGTTGTCAACTCGCCCAACGCCTACTTAGGGAGCGCTGCCACGGTCAAACGGATCAAACTGTTTCAGGATGTCTTTCTGGCCAACCGGGACTTTGAGGAACTAAAAGGCCGCCAGCTCTCTTTTGCAGAGCTTCTTAAGTATCCCATCCTGATGCTGGACAAAAAAAGCACCACCAGCGAATTTCTCCACAGCCAGTTCCAGCAGCATCACCTGGACCTTGTCCCGGAGGTGGAGCTTAGCAGCAATGACCTGCTCATTGACCTGGCCAAGATCGGGCTGGGCATCGCCTTTCTCCCGGACTACTGCATTCCCGGGGAGGACGACAATCTCTTCGTCGTAAAGACAAAGGAAGAACTGCCCCAGAGGGAGCTGCTGGCTGTCCGGGGCACACGCATCCCCCTGTCCAAGGCAGCTGCTGCCTTTCTCGACTATTTCGAGGAAGTCTGATCCCAGAACAGCCGCATTTTATCACCCGCATTTTTCACATTGCATATCTCCAGGCCTTCCCACTCTCTTGGGAAGGTCTCTTTGTATCTGGGCTCCCGGAAGCGGTCGTCCAAAAGCAGGATCACCCCTCTGTCCTCCTCCGTGCGGATGACACGGCCCGCAGACTGGAGCACCTTGTTCATGCCCGGATAGACGTAAGCATAGTCAAATCCCCGAAGCCCTTTTTTGTCGAAATAGTCTTTCAGAAGTTCCCGTTCCCTGCACACCTGGGGCAGTCCGGTCCCCACCACCGCAGCGCCTATAAGCCGGTCTCTGGACAGATCGATGCCCTCGGAAAAGATGCCGCCCATAACGCAGAACCCAAGCAGGCTCTCCTCTCTCTCCTCCTCAAATTCTTCCAGGAAAATCTCCCTCGCCTCCTCCGACATGTAAGGGGCCTGGATCACACACTGGATCCGGCTTCCCTCCTTCTCAGCCAGGAGGAGGAACCGGTCGTATACTTCCTCCATGAACTTGTAGGAGGGGAAAAAGGCCATGTAATTGCCCTTTTTTTCCCGCACCATCTCTAGGAGATAGGAGGCATACTTCCGGTAGGTGGTTTCTCCCCTCGCCGTGTAGCGGGTGCTGACGTCATTTCCCAGGAGGAGAAGGCGGTTTTCCCTTGCGAAGGTGGACTCCGCATACACAGCGTAGTCGTCACTTTTTGTGCTCAAGAGCTGCTTGTAATACCGGATAGGAAGGAGGGTGGCAGAAAAGAAGACCGTGCTCACCCCCTTTTCCAGCGCCTCATTTAAGTTCACCGCAGGGTTGACGCAGAACAGGCGGATGAGGAATTTTCCCTCCCCGTCAATCTCCGAGTAGATCATATAATTCTCATCCAGCTTCTCGTAGATCGTCTCGAACATCCGCACTTCAAAATAGAGGTCCAGCACCTCCTCCCGCACATCTTCTTCCTTGCACTCTTCCAGATATCTCTCCATCTCCGCCATGACTGACAAAAGCTTCAGGTAGATGCCTCCGGCACTCTCCAGCACCTGGCAGCCGTCACACTCCCTCTTCAGGGCCAGGAGCTGGCGGTTGCACTCCTCCAGCTGACGGGCCAGCCGCCCATCTCTTGTCTTTACCAGGCGGCGCACCTTCATCACATCTTCCTTACAGAGGCTGGCGCTGAACATCTCCCGCCCCCGCTCCACCAGATTGTGTGCCTCATCGATCAGGAAAATATAGTCCCCTTTTACTCCCTCACCAAAAAAACGCTTCAGCTTTGCGTTTGGGTCAAAGACATAATTGTAATCGCAGATCACCGCGTCTGCCCACAAAGACAGATCCAGCCCCAGCTCAAAAGGGCACACCTGCCACTTCTTTGCCTGCTCCTCCACCGCCTGCCGGCTCATGTCGTCAGAGGTGATAATCATCTCGTAGACCGCATCGTTGATCCTGTCAAAATGCCCTTTGGCGTAAGGGCAGTAGTCCGGGTTGCACTCCGGCTTCTCGCAGAAGCAGATCTTCTCCTTGGCTGTCAGGGTAATGACTTTGTAGCAGAGAGCCCCCTTCTCATCCTCTTCTGAACAAGCGTGTTTCAGAATGTCAAAGGCCTGCTGGGCCACTGTCCTGGTGATAGTCTTGGCCGTGAGGTAGAAAAGCTTATCTGCCAGCCCTTCGCCCACTGCCTTCACAGCAGGAAAGACCGTGGCCATAGTCTTGCCCACCCCCGTGGGTGCCTGGATAAACAGCTTTTTCTTCCGCTGGATGGTCCTGTAGACTGCGGCTGCCAGCTTTTTCTGCCCTTCCCTGTACTGATAGGGAAATTCCACCTGTTTGATGGAGGCATTCCGCTTTTCCTTCCACTCCACCTGGAAGAGTGCCCACTTCTCATAGGCATCCGTGATGCCGTAAAACCACTCTCTCAATTCTTCTATCGTGTACTCCTGCCGGAAACGGCGGATCTCTTCAGTCTCCAGATGGCAGTAGGTCATCTGCACACCCATCTTCTCCTGCCCGTTCTGCTCCCCATAGATAAAAGCATAGCATTTGGCCTGGGCCAGATGCACCGGGACTGGCTCCTCCATCGTGTTCACATCCTTGAACACGCCTTTGATCTCGTCAATGACCAGTCTCTCCTCCGTATCCATGACGCCGTCCGCCCGCCCCTCCACCTGGAGGATGAACTTTTCGTACGGTACCTGGCACTTCATGGACACCTCCGGAGTGTACAGACTTCCCATCTGCCGCTGGATCTTCCGGTGGAGGCGGGCCCCCATCTGCATGGCCTCCTTGTCAGCTGAGGCAGTTCGATTGTCAAGGTCCCCGCTCTGGAGGATGAACTCCACCAGGGCGCGGACCGAAATTTTGATCAGTTGCTTTTCCATAGGTCTATTATAAGTGGGGACGTAATACTTTTCAACAATGTTACGTCCGAAATCAAACCAACTGGTGGGGTATTGTGCATAGCAAAAAAATAATATCTGATTATTTTTTGGAATTGTCTATCCTGAACTATCTAACAAATTCTGTCATGTTGGGGCGGTACCGAAGCGGAAGGTGAGTCCTCTGGCATTTGGGGTTTTCTCTTTCCTTAATGGAAATGGTATTGCAAAACTCCCGCCACAGCTTCTGCATTTCTTCCTCCTGATCTGAAAGGCGGGACAGTCTCGCATCCAATCGGCCTTCCATATCTTCCTCCTGCACCAGGACCCAGCGCCGTCCCGACTCGTGAACAACGAACATATCCCGGTTTTTATCCCGTATCATCCAGTTCTCCAGTGGAAAGCGTTCTTGAAAATGAGCTCCCAGACAGGGCAGGACCTGATTTTTCGGTGTGATGTCCGCAAAAAGTATTCCATTTTCCAGTTCCTGAAAGCGCACAAACCCTGTCAGCAGATGGGCTTCATTTCCCACAGCACGGCTTAACTCAAACACCTTTTCTACAGAAGAGTTTCCAAGATGCTCCATGATCTTCCGGGGCTGCCTGATCTTCCGGGCCGCAAGAAGGGTACCCAGGATCGCCTCGCCTTTTTGGTCGTCCCGCGAAAGAGCTGCATAGTAAATATGGTGATAGACATCCTGACCAAGATTGCCCAGGATCATCCGCTCCACTGCCTCCGCTTTACTCTCCTTTTCCAGGATCTCCCGGTACTCGCAGAACAGCTCCGGCTCCACGCTGCCCTGGATCGCAATCCCGCTTGCCCCCTCCCGGCGCCGGTCTTTCCACGCCTCATACACAGCAGAAAAGATTCCTGTGATGCTGTCTGTGCAGATATAGATTGTTTTCATATGACGCCTCCCTCCGCCGCACTGCCAAATCTTACATCATCAAAAAGCGAGAGCTGTCTGAATGTCATGCCGCCGGCCCCCTCAGGCAGTCTCTCCTTTACATTCAATAAATTCCGCGTGATATAGTCCTCCTCGATTTTTACCGGATACATCATCTTCCCGCTGCACGTCAGAAAATACAGAGCCCTTTTGAGCACCACCCCCATTTTCTTCAGATCGCCAAAATCCAGTTTTCCATACCGCCTGGCCTTCACGATCCTTCCAGCCGACTTGTAACCAATGCCTGGTACTCGCAGCAGAAGTTCATATCTTGCGGTATTGACCTCAACAGGAAATACATCCAGATTGCGCAGAGCCCAGTTGCACTTGGGATCAAGGAAAATATTGAAGTTTGGATTTTCTTCTGTCAGGAGCTCCCCAGCCTGAAATTGGTAGTATCTGAGCAGAAAATCCGCCTGGTACAGTCGGTGTTCCCGAAGGAGTGGCGGCCCCTCCCCTGTTCTGGCCGGCAGGGAGGCGTCCTCATTTACGTGTACAAAAGCAGAATAGAACACTCGCTTTAACCCGAACTTCTTATAGAGAGCCTCTGCCACATGAATGATCTGAAAATCCGTCTCCGGTGTGGCGCCTATGATCATCTGGGTGCTCTGCCCGGCGGGCACAAATCTCTGGGCATTCCGGTACAGCTGGATCTCCTGCCTGTTTTCCTCCATTCTGTTCTGCACAAGCCGCATGGGCGCAAGGATCCTCTCTCTTGTCTTGTGGGGCGCAAGGAGACGCAGTCCCTCTGCTGTAGGCAGTTCCAGGTTGACGCTCATCCTGTCCGCCAGAAATCCCAGCCTCTCCAGCAGCTCCTGACTAGTGCCGGGAATAGCCTTCACATGGATGTAGCCCTGAAAGCGGTACGTTGTCCGCAGCTTATAGAGCGCCGCGTAGATAAGCTCCATTGTATAATCCGGACTTTTCAGCACACCAGAGCTCAAAAACAGGCCTTCTATGTAATTGCGCCGGTAAAACTCCATCGTCAGCGTACAGATCTCATCCGGGGTAAAGGAGGCTTTTGGCACATCGTTGCTCCTTCGGTTAATGCAGTATTTGCAGTCGTAGATACACTCATTTGTAAACAGGATCTTCAGCAGGGAAATGCATCTCCCGTCCGCAGAAAAGCTGTGACATATTCCCGCCTGAGCACAGCTTCCGATGCCCGTGCCGTCGTTGCTGCGCTGGGTGCCACTAGACGTGCAGGCCACATCATATTTGGCCGCGTCAGTCAGTATTTTCAGTTTGTCAGCTATGGATATAGACTGCTGAAGTTCCATGATTATACATCTCCTCTTAACAATATAGAACATATGTTCTTATTTCAGTATACAAACGTACGTTCTGCATGTCAAGAGGCGATAAATATGACTGTCCTTTTCTTTCGGTCCTCTCTTACTGCCATTATTTATTTTATGTGATACACAATTTCACACCAGTTTGTTCATTTTTACGCAGGGGATGATACAAAATTGCACACCAACAAACGTAAATGGGGACGTAACCCTTTTAAAAAGGGTTACGTCCCCATTTACGTTATAACTTATTCACCACGTCCGCCAGGTACTGGTTGTCCGCCTCGTAGAACCGTTCTTCTTCCACGGACTCCGCCAGCTTCGGGTCAATGGGCATTTTCCCGAGGACCGGCACGCCTAGTTCCCGGGCTGTCTCCTCGATGTGGCTCTCGCCGAACACGGAGATCTTCTTTCCGCAGTCCGGGCATACGAGATAACTGTAATTTTCCACAATGCCCAGCACCGGAATGTTCATCTGCCTGGCCATGTTACAGGCCTTGTCCACGATCATCTGCACCAGGTCCTGGGGGGAGGTGACGATGACGATACCGTCCACCGGCAGGGACTGGAACACCGTGAGAGGCACGTCCCCGGTTCCGGGAGGCATGTCCACAAACAGGTAATCCAGCTCCCCCCACATAACATCGGTCCAGAACTGCTTCACCACTCCCGCGATGATGGGACCTCTCCAGATCACCGGGTCAGACTCATGCTCCAGGAGCAGGTTGACGGACATGACCTTCGTGCCGTCCTTTGCCACGCTGGGGAAGATTCCCTCGTCGCTCCCCTTTGCCGTCTCGTGTATACCATACATCTTCGGGATGGACGGCCCTGTAATATCCGCATCCAGGATCCCCACGGAAAATCCCTGCTCCCGCATGATCCTTGCCAGGGAGGCTGTCACCATGGACTTGCCCACGCCGCCTTTTCCGCTGACCACGGCGATCACTTTATTCACATGAGAAAACGGGTTCGCCGGTTCCCTCATATCCTGGGGCTTGCTGCCGCAGGAGTCTGCATGGGCGCACCCCGCACAGTCGGAGGGGGAGCACCCGTTTTGCTGCTCTGCCATTTTTCACTCTACCTCTTTTCTTACTCTTCTGCCTTCCAGGGCTTTTGTTCTTACTCTTCCACTGCCGCGATGACTTCGATCTCACACAGCACATTCTTTGGAAGTGTCTTCACAGCCACACAGCTTCTGGCTGGTTTGGATGTGAAATATTTTGCATACACCTCGTTAAACGCACCAAAGTCTCCCATGTCTGCCAGGAAGCAGGTTGTCTTGATGACTTTGTCGTAGGTTGTGCCTGCTGCCGCCAGGAGCTCGCCGATGTTCTTGCACACCTGTTCTGTCTGTCCCTCGATGGTATCTGCCTCAACTGCGTCTGTTGCCGGGTTGATGGCGATCTGTCCTGCCGCGTAGAACACGCCGTTGTAAATGTATCCCTGTGAATACGGTCCAAGTGCTTTTGGTGCTTTCTCTGTCGCTACTAATTTCATTTCTTATCTCTCCTTTGCTTTCTCCAGTAATTTCTGTGCCACACACACGTCAAAAAGACCCATGCCCACAGATTTAAAATATGTGGTTTTCTTTGCGATCTCATCTTCGTCAGCCCCGGATGCCAGGAACTTATCCATAAGAACCACTCTGTCCATGGTGAGTCTTCCCTCGGCAAGCGGCTGGCTCAGATCGCCGCTCTCCTCACAGGCATAGGGAAGCTCGATGTACACGTTGTCCACCAGATCCCAGATCACATCCGGTATCTCCCGCATCTGCGGAGTATAGGACCCAATGGCGATGATGCATTTTCCTTCCAGCAGCTCCCTGTCATTGGGAAGTACCGGCTCCTCCGACGGGGTGGCGGTGCAGATGATATCGCTGGCCTTCACCAGTTCTTCCACTGTCTTACATTGTACTACTTCCACCGCCGGATCCGCAATAGTCTTCTTCAGTCTTGCCATGAAATCCGTCAGATCACGGTCGCTGTGGTTCCAGATGTAGACGGTCTCAATGTTCCTGGCCGCGCAGGCGTACACAGCCTGGTGGAAGCCCTGTGCTCCAGCGCCTACAATACCTACTGTGCGGGCATCCTTTCTGGACAGATGGCGGATCCCCACGCCGCCTACAGCCCCTGTCCTCCATGCCGTCACAGCCTGGCCATCCATGATGGCCAACGGCGCGCCTGTTGTCCTGTCGTTCAGGATCACAAGCCCGTCCAGGGAGGGAAGCCCCAGCTTTGCGTTCTCCGGGAAGATGGTCAGCATCTTGGTGCCGATGATGTCTTCCGTGAAGCATGGCATGTAGATGAGCGTCTTGTTCTCGTGCTCGATCACCGGGCGGGGCGGCATATAGTAGGCATCCGCCCCGAAGATCCGGTAAGCCTCCTCAATCTGGTCCATGATCTCATTTGGGTCCACCAGCTTCTCAACTTCTTCTTTTCCTAAAAAAATCATACCGTTTCACCTCTCGTATCTTTCTCAGTCATGGTTTGCCGCCCTGTAAATCTGGTAGGCGTCCTCCGCATTTATCTTCTTGAATGAACCCAGCAGGATGGTATCCCCCTTTGTGGCGCTGTCCGCCAGCTTCCGCAGCACCTCGTCCGACTGCACGCCTATCTCCAACTCCCCGATGCAGACGGGCATATGGAGAGACCGAAAGAAATCTTCTGTCGCCTCAATAGCCGCCACAGCCGCCTTCTCCTCATCATCCTCAACAATGCCCCATACTTTCTCTCCATACCGGGCAAATCTGGCCGGATCGATCTTGTACACGTACCTTGCCCAGCTTCCCCAGATAGCGGACAAGGTTGCACCGTGAGCCACATCAAACATACCGCCGATCTCATGTCCCAGCTTGTGGCAGAGGAAATCCTTTGGCCGTCCAAGACCTGTCAGATTGTTGTGGGAAATGCTGCCGCACCACATGATCTCGCTCATGGCATCGTAGTCCGTCTGGTCTTCATATGCCTTTTTCCCACAGGTGATCATGGTCCTTAAGAGTCCCTCTGCGATCTCATCGGTCAGCATGTTGCCGTCCACCGGCGTGAAATACCGCTCCAGCGTATGCATCATGATATCCACGATGCCGCAGGTAAGCTGGTATTTCGGCAGGGTGTATGTAAGCTCCGGGTTCATGATGGCAAACTTCGGTCTGTTAAAATCCGTGTTGATTCCCGCCTTCTTGCCGGTCTCCTCGTTGGTGATGACAGCGGAGTCACTTGTCTCGCTGCCCGCTGCGGAGATGGTGAGGATGACACCCACCGGCAGAGCCGCCTGCACCTGTCTCTCCCCGGCCCAGTAACTCCACACGTCCACAGAATGATCCGCGGCACCGATGGCCACAGCCTTGGCTGTGTCGATGACGCTTCCGCCTCCCAGGGCCAGGATCAGGTCCGCGCCAAAGTCCGCCGCCTTCTTCACGCCCTCTCTCACCAGACCGAGGCGGGGATTGGGCCTGACGCCGCCCAGCTCTTCATAGGACACGCCCTCGGCCGTCAGCTCTTCCTTCACCTTGTCCAGAAGGCCGCTCCTTACCACGCTTCCGCCGCCGTAGACGATGAGGACCTTATCCCCGCCCCACTTCCTGGCAAGCCGCCCGGCTTCCTTCTCCGCATCCTTTCCAAATACGATCTCCGTGGGTGCGTACTGCACAAAATTTTTCATAATAAAAGACCTCCTTACGCTCCAATCGTACTCTAAAGATTGTAACATAAGGAGGTCTCAAATTCAATCGGTCTCCCGGTATCTGCTCACCGCCATCCCCACGCCGAAGATGGCCGCCGCAAAGAGAAGCTGGAGCCCCAGCCCCTGCAGCACCTCCGCCCTCTGGCCGGCCGTGAGGGAGGCGTGGTCCGACAGGATCCCGTTCACAGTCTCGTACCAGTACACAGGCAGGAACGCTGCCGCCCGCCTCACCCCCTCGGCCAGGACATCCATAGACACGAAGACACCGCAGAGGAAGCACATGCCCAGGGTCACCACATTGACCACACCGTTCACTATGTCCGCGTTTTTCACCAGCATGCCGATCACATAGGCGATGGAGAGGCTGACCAGGACCAGGGCGGTCACATTTGCCATATAATAGGGAAGATTTCCGTCTGACAGGAAGTCACCTCTGTAGAGGGTGACCGGCAAGATCAGGGAGATCACCCACACAACCGCCCCCAGGACCAGATATCCGGCCATCAGCCCCAGGTTCTGACGCAGCCTGGGCACAGGGGATACAAGGAGCCTTCGCCTCACCTCCTCCTTCCTGAAGGCGATCATGATAAAGGCCGCCCCGTAGCACAGGATAGAGAGGACCATGTAGGGCAGATACTGAAAGAGAAAGGCGTGGGGCGCCGGCTCTCCCCCGTACCCGCTCTCGTCCAGCATCTGAACAGAGCCGGCCCCGCTCTGGGCCTGCAGCACAAGGGCGCAGGCCTCCTGGATCCCGTATCCCGCTGCCAGCATGGCCTTCATCTCCCGAAGCCAGGCGCTGATCTGGCTGTCCACATAGTAAGCGCTGGTCGTCCCCGGGATTTTGGTCACCTCCAGCTTCTCCTGCCCCGCAAGGCAGGCAGCCTCAAAGTTCTCCGGTATCCGCACTAAATAGTAGATGTCCCTGTAAAACATTTTTTCCTGCAGACCCGTCAGGTCCCCCTCCCACTCCGTCACACGGTGGATCTGTCCCAGGTATTCCTTCAGCCCCTCTGCCGCCGCTCCCCCGTCCCGGTCCTCCACGGCCACAGGCAGAGAGGTCATCTCAAAGGTATCCGTCCCCTCCTCTCTCAGGGAGAGCTGGACAATAACAGCTATAGTCACAAAGACAGCCACATACAGGAGCAGCATGTGGAGCTGACGGAGCGCCAGCTTGATAAATCCTCTAAATACTGTCATACTGTTCCCTCCTCACTGCGGCGAAGGCCAGGAGGATGCAGAGGATGCTCATGCCTCCCAGGATCGCCATATCCTCCAGCAGTCTGTCATAGTCCTCGTACACCGCCAGGCAGTAGAAGGCGTCGCTCAGCACTGCCGCAGGGTTGATCCGGTCAAGGACCGGGCAGCGGGTCTCTATGACATATTTCATGTTCCCGAACATAAGCCCTGCCAGGAAGGAGGGAAACAGGGTCGCACAGACGCAAAGCCCCATCTTGATGGAGAAGGAAAAACGGCTGATGCTCCCTGTCAGGATGCCAATGCCCACCCCGATCAGGGTCCCCGCAAGGTCCACAAGAAGGACCCATCCCGGGCTGCTGCCAAGGTCCACTCCCAGCACGAGCCATATAAATCCGGTCAGCACCAGCACATTTGCATAGTGGAGAAGGATCAGCACGGCAAAATCCGCCAGGATCCCCTTCAGCTTGTGCATGGGAGAGACGCTCCGGCGGGCTCCCAGGGCAGACAGATTGGCCTGCCCGTCGCAGCACGTCTTGATGCCAAGATAGGCGCCGGACAGGCAGGAGAAGGCGATGAGGGCAAAGAAATACTGCACTCCCGTATTAGTGGTCCTTCCGCCAAGGCTCACCTCCCGCACCCCGCTCTCCTCGGACGCTTCCAGTGCGGCCGCGGCGGCTCGTTCCACTCCCTCCGGGTGGTCCTTGGCTGCCCGGGCAAGGAGAAAGGCCTGCTGCTCGTACCCCTCCATGAGTTCCCCAAGGATACTCTGTGCAAGCCCGGAGCCGTCCACTGTCAGCTCCGGCTCTTCCTTTACGGTGAAGACGCCTGTCACATCTCCTTCCCGCAGCGCGGCGAAAGCCTCCTGGCTGTCTTCATACTCTTTTATTTCTATCACGTCCCCGTCCAGGGCTTCGAGGAAGGCAGAGAAAGGAGGGTTTTCCTCCGTGATCACCACGCCGGCCGGCACAGACTGCATCTTCTCTCCCATGCCATCCCCTGCCGGGTTGCCGAAGGACACGTAGAAGAGGACCGCCAGGATCAGCGGAAAGGCAAGAGCCCAGAACATAAAGGACTTCTCCCGCACAAGGGTGAGAAATCTGTATTTCAGATAGGTTCCCATTTTATCCCTCCTCCTCTTCCTTTCTGTCCCTGAGCCGCTTTCCCGTGATCTCCAGGAACACGTCGTTCAGCGTGGGGGGCTGGGACCAGACCCTCCCGAAGGGAATGTCCGCCTCCTCCAGCCTGTGCAGAAGCCCTGTCAGGTTGCCCGCCCCCTGGGTGCACTGCACCCGCAGGACTCCCTCCTGGCAGTCTGCCGACACCACGCCCGGGAGCAGCCTGACCTCCTCCACCTGCTCTCCTGTCATTCCGCCTGTCTCCACCGTGATGGTCTCCCCGGTGCCGATCATGGCCTTCAGCTCCTCCTTTGTGCCTGTGGCCAGAATGCGGCCCCGGTCCATGATGGATATCCTGGTGCAGATCTTCTCCACCTCCTCCATGTAATGGGATGTGTAAATGATGGTGGAGCCCTGCTCATTGAGCTTTTTTATCCCCTCCAGGATGTGATTGCGGCTCTGGGGGTCTACCGCCACCGTGGGCTCATCCATGAGGATCAGCTCCGGCCGGTGCGCGATGCCACAGGCGATGTTCAGCCTGCGCAGAAGTCCCCCGGAAAGCTTTTTGGGATATTTTTTCAGATGGTCCTCCAGCCCGGTAAAGCGGACCGCCTCCTCCACAAGCTGCCTGCGCCGCTTTTTGTCCTTCACATACAGGCTGCAGAAATAGTCGATGTTCTCCCGCACGGTCAGCTCCTCGAAGACGGCCACATTCTGCATGACCACGCCGATCCTCCTCTTGCTCTCATAGCTGTCCGGCTCCATCTTTTCTCCGAAGACCCGGATGCTCCCTTTGTCATATCCAAGGAGAGCCAGCAGGCAGTTGATGGCCGTGGTCTTCCCCGACCCGTTTGGCCCCAAAAGGCCGTATATCTCCCCTCTCTTTATTTCCAGATCCAGATGGTCAAGAGCCAGCACATCCCCGTATCTCTTCACCAGATTGTGTATACTGACAATGGTTTTCTCCTCCATACTGACCTCCCTCTCTCATTTTTGATTTCACTTGTAGTATAAAAGTTTCCGTCCTATAATGATAGTGTCACCTGTCAGCAGACCGAATGACAATTGTCATTTTTTATCCATCCCAAAGAAAGGAGGCCCCTGATGAAACGACTGAGCGACTGCCTTCTCCTGTTTGTCTGTTCCCTGTCCCTGACCCTCTTCTGTCAGGACCTGACCTGGGCCGTCACCGGCTTCCTGGTAACCCTGATCTGCCTTTCCGCCGTCCTCCTCTTTCCGCGGAAATCCGTATATATCCCCGCCTTTCTCTGCTGGACTATTTCCGCTCTCCTTACGCCCTGGCAGCTTATCTTCCTGCCCCCTGTGCTGTACACCGTCTGCACCTGCAAAAGCCCCCTTCTCTTTGCCCTGTGCCTCCTGCCCGCAGCCTTCCACGTCCCCGCTGCCAGCCCCAGGCCCGCCGCTTTTCTTTTGTGCTTCTGCCTGGCCGCCCTGCTCCTTGCCAGGCGGACGCAGGAGGGCCTGCGCCTGGAAAAAGAGGTCCATGCGGCCAGGGACACAGGCATGGAGAGAAATCTTCTCCTGGAAGAAAAAAACAGAGCCCTGCTGGAAAACCAGGACTACCAGGTGTACACCGCGACCCTGAAAGAGCGGAACCGGATCGCCAGGGAGATCCACGACAATGTGGGACATATGCTCTCCCGCTCCATCCTCATGACAGGGGCTATCCGCACGGTTAGCCAGGACAGGGCTCTGGACAGACCGCTGGAGGAGCTGGAGGACACCCTCCACACCGCCATGACAAGCATCCGGCGCAGCGTCCACGACCTGCGGGATGACTCTGTCAGCCTGAAGGAGGCGATGGAGGACCTGATCCGGGATTTTCAGTTCTGCAGCGCCTCCCTCTCCTACGAGGCAGGGCTGTCCATCCCGAGGGAGGTAAAATACAGTGTGATCATGATCTGCAAGGAGGCCCTGAGCAATGTGATACGCCACAGCGATGCCTCCAGGGTCACCGTCTCCTTCCGGGAGCACCCCGGCTTCTACCGGCTGTGCATCCAGGACAACGGCACCTCCGCCCCTCTGTCTCTCACGGACGGCATGGGGCTCTCAAACATGAAGGAGCGGATCCGCTGCCTGGGCGGCGTCATCCAGTTTAACACAGAGCAGGGATTTTCCATCCACGCCTCTGTCCCAAAGGCAGCGGCAAAAGACATGACAGAAAGGAAATCTATATGAATATAGTGATCATTGACGACGACGCGCTCGTGACCACAGCGCTGAAGACCATACTGGAGGCAGACCCGCATGTCACGGTCACAGGGACAGGGAGCGACGGCCGGGAGGCCCTCTCCCTCTACAGAGCCCTGCGGCCGGACGTGCTCCTCATGGATATCCGCATGGAGGGCATGAGCGGCCTGGAGGCCTCAAAGGCTGTCCTCGCGGAGGATCCGGGAGCCCGCATCCTCCTTCTCACCACATTTTCAGACGACGAGTACATCATCCAGGCCCTCCGCTGCGGGGTCAAAGGATATCTCCTGAAAGCCGACTACAGCAGTATCCTGCCCGCCCTGCGGGCCGTGCAGACAGGCCAGACCGTGTTCGGCACGGAGATCATGTCCCGCATCCCGGGGCTTCTCCAGAAAGAGAAAGCTTTTCCGCGTGAGGAGTACGGTCTCACAGACAGGGAGTATCAGCTCATCAGTCTGGTGGCGGAGGGACTCAGCAACAGGGAGATCGCTTCCCGCATGTTCCTGGGGAAGGGAACCGTGAGGAACTACCTGAGCAGCCTGCTGGAAAAGCTCTCCCTCAGAGACCGCACCCAGCTGGCCGTCTTTTTTTACCAGCACCTGCAGTAACCCGTCCACTCCACACACCCGACAACACAACAGACAACACAGCAGACAAAGGAGGCAGCTATGATCAAAGAAACCTTACCAGCCCACATGGAACCGCTTGCAACTATCAATGGATTTCGCGTCCGCCCGGGCCTCTACCAGTATTTCGGAGCCTGGGCCATCCCGTCGGGAGTCAGCTTCACGGTCCACTCCCAAAGCGCCACCTCCTGCGAGATCCTCCTCTACCATCGGGAGGCGGAGGAGCCCTATGCCGTCCTCCCTATCCCGGAGAACTACAAGATAGGAAATGTCTTCTCCATGATCGTCTTCGGCCTGGACGTGGAGGAATTCGAGTACGCCTTCCGCCTGGACGGTCCCTGGGCCCCCGAGAAGGGCCTTCTGTTCAGCAAGAAAAACATCCTCATCGACCCCTACGCCAAGGCCATCACCGGCCAGAGCACCTGGGGGAAGAAGGTGCTGGAGAAGGGCTACCGGGCCAGGGTGGTAAAAAACAACTTCTACTGGGGCGTGGCGCCCCAGCTGTGCACCCCCATAGAGGACCTGGTCATCTACGAGCTCCACGTGCGCGGCTTCACAAAGATGGCAAAGGATGTGTCCGCCCCCGGCACCTTCCTGGGCGTAAAAGAAAAAATCCCCTACCTGAAGGCCCTGGGCGTCAATGCGGTGGAGCTGATGCCTGTCTTCGAGTTCGACGAGCTCATGGACAAGCGCACCTACAACGGGAAAGAGCTCCTCAACTACTGGGGCTACAGCACGGTCAGCTTCTTTGCCCCCAACACCAGCTACGCCGCTGACGTGGAGTACAACCGGGAGGGGCTGGAGCTGAAAGAGCTGGTAAAGGAGCTCCACGACAACGGCATTGAGATCATCCTGGACGTGGTCTTCAACCACACGGCGGAGGGAAACGAGAACGGTCCCATTTTCTCCTTTAAAGGCTTTGACAACAACGTGTACTACCTCCTCACCCCGGAGGGCTGCTACTACAACTTCAGCGGCTGCGGCAACACCATGAACTGCAACCACCCGGTGGTGCAGCAGCTGATCCTGGACTGCCTGCGCTACTGGGTCACCTCCTACAGGATAGACGGCTTCCGTTTTGACCTTGCCTCCATCCTGGGGCGCAACGAGGACGGCTCACCCATGGAGCACCCTCCGCTCCTCAAGAGTCTGGCCTTTGACCCGCTCCTGGGAAACACAAAGCTGATCGCGGAGGCATGGGATGCAGGCGGTCTCTACCAGGTGGGCAACTTCCCCTCCTTCAACCGCTGGAGCGAGTGGAACGGAAAATACCGGGATGACATGAGAGATTTCCTGAAAGGAGGCATCTCCCACACCTCCGCGGCCCTGCAGCGGATCAGCGGCTCCCCGGACATCTACGACCCCAAGATACGGGGCACCCACGCCTCCGTCAACTTCCTCACCTGCCACGACGGCTTCACCCTCTACGACCTGTACTCCTACAACGAGAAGCACAACGAGGCAAACGGCTGGGACAACACAGACGGTGCGGGTGACAACCGGAGCTGGAACTGCGGGGCTGAGGGCGAGACAGACGACCCGGAGGTCCTCTCCCTGCGCATGAGGATGATACGCAACGCCTGCGCTGTCCTCCTGTGCAGCCGGGGCACGCCCATGTTCTTTGCGGGAGACGAATTCTGCAACACCCAGTTCGGGAACAACAACCCCTACTGCCAGGACAACGAGATTTCCTGGCTGGACTGGTCCCTTTTGGAAAAGCACCAGGACATCTTCCGCTTCTTCCAGTACATGATCCACTTCCGCAGGGAGCACTCGGTGCTGCGGGGATCTGCCAGGAGCTGCCGCTACACCCTGCCGGACATCAGCTATCACTCGGAGGAGCCCTGGGAAGCGCCCCGGGATGACGGAAACGGGGTGGCCGGCGTCCTCTTTGCGGGCTACGATTCGTCCAAGTCCAGGGACGACATTGTCTATCTGGCGATCAATGTGCACTGGGAGGCCCACAGCATGACCCTGCCCCACCTCCCCGGCGGCCTCCACTGGCACATCGCGGTCAACACCGGAGACGAGGAGCATATCCTCTTTGAGGACCCCCTCCCTGTGCTGGCAGGGGACAGTCTGCTCATCGGAGCGCGGTCTGTCATTGTCCTTGTAGGCCGATGATCACACCAGAAAAAGCCCACACAGGCTGCTGTGTGGGCAAAATATCGTTTCAAATATACATGCAGACCGTCTATTACGGTTTCTTCACTTCCTCTGTCTCTTTTTTGGCAAGGACTGCGTAGATCTGGTCTGCGTCATAGTCCGGGGCAAACCGGCGGGCCGTCTCGCAGATAAGACTTATCTTCTCCTCCGGCTCTTCAAGCTCTTCCGCTATGACTGATACTGCCTTGTTTTTCCTGATTTTCTTGCAGACCAGTGATATAAGCTTTGTCTCCTCCCCCTGCTCCTTCCCCTTTTCTTTTCCTCTCTCCTCCGACTCCTGCAGCTCATCTGCAAACAACTCTCTCAACGCCTCGCACATTTCCTTCTCCTCCTTCATCCTGTCCCAGGTGGCCCGCACGATCAGGTCCATCGCCGCCTGGTACCACTTTGAATGTCTGTGCCGCTCATATCTCTCCATCAGGTCCT
>NZ_CAUGIN010000006.1:0-119925 GCF_959599685.1 Lachnoclostridium phocaeense | reverse complement strand
CCGACACAATGGCCAAGTGCCGGATAGGAACGGCAAAATTTTTTACACTTCTATTGCTTCTTTATCACACACAAGCAAATATCCGGGACAATAAACGGAAACTGGACGAGCTGGCCCAGTACCTCTATGAGCGAGAAACCATCACAGGAGATGAATTTATGAAGATCCTGCTGAAGAAAGAGGAGGATCCCAGACAGATACAAGAGCAATAAATCACAATAACATGACAGAAATTCAGATTGCGCATGTCCGGCAGATAGAGTACTATAAATCTGTATATGTATTTACGTCAGAAAAAGGAGACTGTGTTTATGAGACCGGAACTGCTATTTGAGACAAAGAAAATGAGGGTGGCAGGGCTCGGAAAAGAGTCCTGCCTTCCTGATCTTCTGGGGGAGAAGATCCTGCAGAATGAGCTTGTCTTCCGCCTGGATGAGGAGGATGAACTCTACGAGGGATATGGCAGGAGAAAAAATGCCTATCCATACAGACAGTACAACTGTTATACAAGAAAGCTGGAGGAGAGGGACGTGGCAGTGGCAGTGCTGGAAAATGACTGCCTGCGGGCTGTCTTCCTCCCGGAGTACGGGGGACGCCTGTGGGAACTTTGGGACAAGGAGAGGAACCGCAATCTTCTCTATACAAATGATGTCCTTCAGTTCAGCAACCTGGCGGTGCGGAACGCCTGGTTCAGCGGAGGCGTGGAGTGGAACATCGGCGTCATCGGACATACCCCTCTGACCACGGAGCCTCTGTATGTGGCACAGACGGCCCTTGAGAGCGGGGAGCCTGTACTGAGGATGTATGAGTATGAGCGGATAAGAAAAGTGCCGTATCAGATGGATTTCTGGCTGGGAGAGAAGGACAGGTTCCTGAACTGTCGGATGCGGATCGTCAATGAGAGCAGTCAGGTCGTCCCCATGTACTGGTGGAGCAATATGGCCGTGCCGGAGTATGAAGGCGGGCGCGTCATCGTTCCGGCGGACAAGGCTTTTACCTACGCAGATGGCGCTGTGTACAAGGTGGATATCCCGGTTGTGGACGGGGTGGATGTGACAGAGTATCAGAACATTCCCCGGTCTGTGGATTATTTTTTTGATATCCCGGAGGAAGCGCCCAAGTATGTGGCCAACGTGGACAGGGAGGGGTCTGGCCTCCTTCAGATGTCCAGCAAAAGACTGCGCAGCCGGAAACTCTTTTCCTGGGGAAACCAGGACGGGTCAGACAGATGGCAGGAATTCCTGACGGACAAGGCGGGGCGGTACATTGAGATCCAGGCGGGGCTTGGAAAGACCCAGTACGGATGTCTCCCCATGGCGCCCCACACAGCCTGGGAGTGGCTGGAGCAGTACGGGCCGCTCCATCTCACGGAAGAGGAGAGAGCACTTCCCCATGCGTCAAGGAGCGCCCTCTTGACAGCAGCTGTACAGGAGGCCGGTGAGCCGGCGCGTATGGAGCAGATCCTGGCAGACACAAAAGCTATGGCGAAGAGCTCTGCACGGCTCATTTCCGGGGGAAGCGGCTACGGCGCTCTGAGAAGACAGGGGAAATGGACAGAGCATCTTGCCTTTCAGATACCGGGCGGACCGCTGGAAACGTGGCAGAAGTTTTTTGAAACGGGCGTGCTCCCTGTGCCGGATGTGATGCAGCGGCCGGACGAGTTCCTGATCGACGGGGACAACATAGGATTTCTGGAAGATACACTTGCGGACTCCAACAAGGAGAACTGGTATGCCTTCTATCAGGCCGGAGTCTGGCTGACGCAGGATGAGCAGGCAGGGAAAGCCAGAAAGATGCTGGAGACATCGCTGGAACTTGCAGAAAACCCCTGGGCTTACCATGCTCTGGCCTGCCTTAGCCTGCGTGAGGATCGTCAGAAGGAGGCAGAAGAAAAGATCTTACGGGGCATGGAGCTTGCTTTCGGCCTGGCGGAATGGGCGGACCGGCTTTCCTATATGAAGGAAGGCTTCAAAATGCTGTACATGATGGAGGCATCCGAAAAGATATGTAGATTTTATGAGAAGATGGAGGAGCAGCTTAAGGAGGAAAGCAGACTGAAATTCTATTATATTTCTGCGCTCCACAGACTGGGCCAAGACCGGGAGGCTTTGCGGCTCCTTGAGGAAAAGGGCGGTCTTCTGCTGGAGGACATCCGGGAGGGGGAGGACTCTATCGGTGAGTTGTGGCAGTCCCTTCACCGCAATGAGGCAGATGGGGAGAAGAAGCTGCCCCACCAGTACAACTTCTCTGCAAGTTGAATTTCCTCTCTAAATGATGTATGATAAATAGCGGATTATGTACTGAAACAGCAGAAAGGAACATTCCTATGAAAGAAGAAAACAATACAAAGAACAACCCGCAGAGACAGGAAGTGCTGGCGCATCTTCGGAACGCCAAGGAGCTTTTTGTCATCATCTCCCTGCACACGAAGATGCCTTTTGTTTTCTGTGACCCGGAGACTTTTGACGATGAGGTGCTCCTCTATAAGACGGAGAAAGAGGCGCAGAAAGGAGGAAAACTTCTCCTTGCGCAGAAAGACCCGGTCAATATAGCAAAGCTGGAGAACCGGCATCTTCTGTCCTTCTATTCCAATCTGTTCACCATGGGGGTCAATGCTCTGGCGGTGAACAAGGGGCTGGAGGATGAGATTCACCTGCAGCTGGGTGAACTGGTAAAACGGCCGGATATGGACAATCTTCCCGACGGGAAGAAATGGGTGGAAAATCCTCAGTTTCATCTTACAGCTCTCTATTTTATGCAGCAGATGCGCAAAGATCCGAAACAGCAGATGACAGAAGAGATGAAAGAGATGCAGGAAGAACTGCTTGTGGACCTGCAGCGAGGAAAGTTCCTTGTGGCGGTGGAGCCGGACAAAGGACTCCCTGTCCTGAAGCAGAAAGACGGGTCTGTGTTCCAGCCTATCTTTACAGATCCTGATGAGTTTCGTAAATTTAACAGAGAGAACAAATACAGGACCGCGGTGATCGAGTACGCTAAAATCCCGGACATCCTGGCCCCGGAGGCCAAAGGAGTGATCGTGAACCCTGTGGGAGTCAATGTTCCCTTCAACATCGCCCGGCCCAAAAAACAGGAGACGAAATAAGTCCTGCTGTCATAATATATATTAAATACAGTACGCGGAGGAGATAAAGGAATGATCTATGAGAATATACTTGAGGCTGCCGGGAATACGCCGCTGATCCGGCTGAACCATATGACCGGGCCGGACGATGCCCAGATCCTCGTGAAATTCGAGGCCATGAACGCAGGCGGCTCCATCAAGACAAGAACTGCCCTGAACATGATAGAGGCAGCGGAGGAAAAGGGGCTGATCCAGCCCGGAAAGACGACCATTGTGGAGCCCACAAGCGGAAACCAGGGCATCGGTCTTGCCCTGATCGGCGCAGTGAAGGGGTATAAGACCATTATCATCATGCCGGACTCAGTCAGTGAGGAGCGAAGGAAGCTGGTCAGACATTACGGGGCGGAAGTGAGGCTGATCCACGACGCAGGCAATATCGGGAAATGCATCGACGAGTGCATGGAGACCGCGCTGAAGATGGCGGCCGAGGATCCGGATGTGTATGTTCCCCAGCAGTTTGAAAATGAGGCAAATACACGGGCCCAGAAAGAACAGACGGGCCGGGAGATCCTGGAGCAGGCCGGGATACCGATTCACGGCTTCTGTTCCGGCATAGGAACAGGCGGAACCATTACCGGTGTGGGAGAGGCCCTGAAGGAGGCCAACCCGGATATAGAGATCTGGGCGGCAGAACCGGAGCATGCAGCCATCCTCTCAGGAGGCGAGGTGGGCACACACCTCCAGATGGGAATCGGCGACGGAGTGATCCCTGCCATTCTGAATCAGGAGATCTATGATCACATCGCCATCGTGACAGACGAGGAGGCTCTTGAGACTGCCAGAGAGCTGGCGGCAAAAGAGGGGCTCATGTGCGGTATCTCCAGTGGAACCAACGTGGCTGTGGCAAAGCGCATGGCAAGAAAGCTTGGGAAAGGGAAGACAGTGGTGACGATCCTGGCGGACACAGCAGAGAGATATTTCTCTACACCGCTTTTTGAGGAGTAGGGGAGATGTTTCGGACACTGTTTTCGTATTTTAAGCCCCACATAGACATCTTTCTTCTGGATATGTGCTGTGCGGTCCTGGTGGCGGCGGTGGATCTTGCCTTTCCGCTGGTGTCCAGACATGCCATGTACGATATGCTGCCGGAAAAGCTTTACGGCACCTTTTTCACGGTCATGGCCATTGTGGCGGCAAGCTACGTGCTGCGCTCTGTGTGCAACTACATCATGACCTACTGGGGACATACCTTCGGTGTCCGAGTGGAAGCGGATATAAGAAGGGATCTGTTCCGACACCTTCAGGAGCTGGACTTTGAATTTTATGATGCCAACCGGACCGGAAAGCTGATGAACAGACTGACAGGAGATCTCTTTGAGATCACGGAGCTGGCACACCACGGGCCGGAGGATCTGCTGATCTCTGTCCTGACCATCTTGGGAGCGCTGGGAGTCATGTTCTCCATTGAGTGGAGGCTGGCCCTTGTGGTGGCAGTGATTATCCCTGTCTTCCTGGTGGTAGTCATGTTCTGCAAGAGGAGCATGTCGGACGCCTCTCTGCAGGTGAAGCAGAAGATGGCCTCCATCAATGCGGACATCGAGTCCTGCATCTCCGGCATCCGCACCTCCAAGGCTTTTGCCAACGAGGATGTGGACCAGGCCCGGTTTGATCAGTCCAACGACATGTTCAAATCTTCCAAGAGCGGCTACTATAAAGCCATGGGGAGATTCAACGCCTCCCTGGAATTTTTCATGTGCATCATGCCTGTGGCAGTGATTACCTTCGGCGGTTGGCTGATCATGCAGGGGCGGATGAACTATGTGGATCTGATCACTTTTAATCTCTACATCAGCACTTTTATCACGCCGGTCCGTAAGCTCTCCAATTTTGCGGAGATCTTTACCAACGGGACAGCGGGACTTCGGCGGTTCCAGGAACTGATGGGCATACAGCCTGCGGTGAAGGAAAAAGAGGGAGCCGGGGACCTGTCAGTGGGTGAAGGGCGGATTGACATGGACCATGTCAGCTTTTCCTATAATGAAAATGCGGAAGTCCTGACAGACGTGGATCTTCACATACAGCCGGGCCAGACCGTGGCTGTGGTGGGGCACTCCGGCGGCGGAAAGACTACCCTCTGTCAGCTGATCCCGCGGTTTTACGATGTGACAGAAGGTTCTATCAAGATTGACGGGACAGATATACGGGATGTGAGAAAGAGGTCCCTGCGGGACAATATCGGTATCGTGCAGCAGGATGTGTTTATGTTCGCAGACACAGTCTATGAGAACATCCGCTACGGAAAGCCGGACGCCTCCTACGAGGAGGTGGTCAGGGCTGCCAGGAAGGCGGAGATCTTCGATGATATCATGGAGATGCCCAAGGGATTTGACACCTATATCGGGGAGCGGGGCACCATGCTCTCCGGCGGACAGAAGCAGCGGATCGCCATTGCCCGCATTTTCCTGAAAGATCCAAGGATCCTGATCCTGGATGAAGCCACCTCGGCTCTGGATACGGTGACAGAGAGCTATATACAGAAAAGTTTTGATGAGCTCAGGGCCGGCAGGACAACCCTCATCATTGCCCACAGACTTGCCACTGTGCGCGATGCGGACCGGATCATCCTGATCGATGACGGACAGATCCAGGAGAGCGGCACCCATGAGGAACTCATAAAAAAAGACGGGCAGTACGCCCGCCTGTATCATACACAGGAACTGAATTAACAGTTTTACAGGAGATTTTGCATGATCAGTGCGTAGATCTCCTGATTTTTTTTGCTCCAGTTGTTTGAGATCGTCTCCGCCTCTGCCTCTGAGGGGACGGTCAGGGTCAGATCAATGAGAGGCTGATTGTTTTCAATGACCTGACAGCGGACTGTAAATTCCATGCCGGAGCCCGGAAAATAGTCGGACTTCACGGACACTTCATTTTTCAGCTCATAGTTTTTTTCCTTCAGAAATTCATCGATATCTTTCTGGATGGCATCGGAAATCTTATTGCGGAAGAAGTGGATCGTCTCCTCCCCCTCCTCTGTCAGATGGTAGAATGTCCTGCTGTGAGTTGCCTCCTCCCGGATGAATCCGGACTCAGTCAGCTCGGAAAGAGCCTGCTGGAGTTTGAAATAAGTGGTGTAGCCCTTGTCCAGGATAAAGCCGGAGATCTGAGCGTTGGTCAGCGGAAAATCTACTTTGTCCAGCATGTACAGTATGATCAGCTTATAAAGTGTAAATGGTTCAGACATGTATATAACTCCTTCCCTGCCAGATGTTCTGGCGTTTCAGATAGGCGTGGAACTGATTCAGCACATACCGCTTGTCCCCTGTCCACAGGGGAGCTATAAGCAGCTCCTTTGGGCCGTCGCCTGTGATTCTGTGGATGACGATGTCCGGGCGCAGCATGCCGACGCAGTTTCCCAGCACCTGGAAATAATCCTCCATCTGCGGTATGTAAAAGGGGTGTCTCTCATAATAGTCAGCCAGATCTGTCTCTTTTAAAATATGCAGGAGCTGCAGCTTTATGCCCTGGATGTCCATCCGGTTCAGACATGATATGGTCTGGTACATATCGCTCTGCGTTTCCCCGGGGAGGAAGAGGATCACATGCACGATCACATCCAGCCCTATGGCCCGCAGGTCCCGGACGGCCTGCTCAAACACAGAAAATGGATATCCTCTGCGGATGAAGGCAGCTGTCCTCTCGTGGACGGTCTGAAGACCCAGCTCCACCCAGACCGGCTTGATGCGGCTGACTTCCCGGAGAAGATCCAGCACTTCCGGCCCCAGGCAGTCAGGTCTGGTGGCGATGGAGAGGGCGCGGATATCCGGGTGAGCGGCGGCCTCAAAGAAAAGCTGGCGCAGCCGGGAGACAGGCCCGTAGGTGTTGGTGTAGGCCTGAAAGTAGGCGATATAGCTGTTCCCATGGAATTTCCCGGCGGACTGCTGCTTTCCGGCTTCAATCTGTTCCGTGATGGACAGGCGCCGGTCCGAGGCGAAATCGCCGGAGCCTCCCCGGCTGCAGAAGATACAGCCCCTATTCCCCAGGGTGCCGTCCCGGTTAGGGCAGGTCAGGCCTGCGTCCAGAGAGATCTTGTAAAGCTTTTCCCCAAAAGTTTGTTTGATATGGTGATCCAGGCAGTGGTAGCGCCTGCCGCTCCAATATACAGGTTTTTCCACTAGATCAGTTCCTTCACAGCCTGGCTCACTGCATCTGCTACCCGGGGATCAAAGGCCTCCGGCAGGATGTTGTCTTCACTGAGTTCTTCCTCCGGCACAAGGCCTGCGATGGCGTGGGCGGCAGCCAGCTTCATTTCTTCTGTGATCTGGGTGGCCCGGCCCTCCAGGGCGCCTCGGAATATACCGGGGAAAGCCACCACATTGTTTACCTGGTTGGGGAAGTCGGAGCGCCCGGTTCCCACAACCTTTGCGCCTGCCTCCTTAGCCAGATCCGGCATGATCTCCGGTACCGGGTTGGCCATGGCAAAGAGGATGGAGTCGCTGTTCATGGAAGAGACCATCTCTTTTGTCACGATGCCGGGGGCGGATACGCCCACAAAGATATCAGCGCCTTTCAGGGCGTCTGCCAGAGTGCCGGTCTTCTTTTCCAGATTGGTGACTTTTGCCATCTCTTTCTGCATCCAGTTGAGGTTCTCGGAGTGCTCCCCGATGATGCCCTCTTTGTCGCACATGGTCACATGGGGGAAGCCGTAGGTGAGGAGCAGCTTTGTGATGGCCACACCGGCGCTTCCGGCCCCGTTTACAACGACCTGTACGTCCTCTTTTTTCTTTCCGGTCACCTTCATGGCGTTGATGATGCCGGCCAGCACCACGATGGCTGTGCCGTGCTGGTCATCATGGAATACCGGTATGTCCAGAAGTTCCTTTAAGCGGGATTCGATCTCAAAGCAGCGGGGTGCGCTGATATCCTCCAGATTGATGCCGCCGAAGGCGGGAGCAATATTGACAACGGTCTGAATGATCTCCTCTGTGTCCTGGGTGTCCAGGCAGATAGGCACTGCGTTGACGCCTCCGAATTCCTTGAAGAGGACAGCCTTTCCCTCCATGACGGGCATGGCGGCCAGAGCGCCGATATTGCCAAGTCCCAGGACTGCGCTCCCGTCGGAAACGACAGCTACCGTGTTGGCTTTCATTGTGTAAGTGTAGGCTGCCTCCTTATCCTTTGCGATCACTTTGCAGGGCTCAGCCACGCCGGGAGTGTAGGCGATGGACAGGTCCTCCCGTGAATTTACATGTGCCTTGGCTGTTGTCTCCAGCTTTCCGTTCCATTCTCTGTGCATCTCGAGAGCTTTTTCCTGTAATGTCATATGAATTCCACCTTTTTCTTTCTATCTTTCATCTGGGAAATGCAGGGGGGCTGGACCGGCCAGTGTCCCTGCGCCCGAAAACATTTTTATACCGCTTATAATCATACCATCCATTTATTTACGGCGCAATAAAAATCATTTCGATAAATTGGGGGTTTAAAAATCAGAAAAGGTATTGTATAATAAGCCTATATTTCAGTTCGGTCATGTCAGACTAACAATCCCGAAGACACAAAGATAAGAAAACAGGAAAAGAAAGGATCAATTTGTATGCGAGAAAAGTATGAGTCTCTTTCCCTTGCCACGTTGAAGGATCTTGCCAAAGCGAGAGGACTGAAAGGCATCTCAGGCCTGAAAAAGGCGGAGCTTATTGAGCGTATGCTTGAGGAAGACGAAAAAGATAAACAGAAAACACAGGCGGGAGCTCCCAAAGGAGAGCGGCATGAGAGGCCGGAACAGCACCGGCAGGACGGCCACCGCAAGAATGCGGGCAGCAATGTGAACACAGGCCAGGTGAAACTGACAGAGGACAATGTAAAAGAACTGTCCGCCAACACAGGAGACAGGGAGATCCATGACATAGACCGGCTGGACAGCGGCGTTACAGCCCACGGTATCCTGGAGGTTATGCCGGACGGCTACGGCTTTATCCGGTGTGAGAACTATCTGCCGGGAGACAACGATGTGTACGTGTCGCCCTCCCAGATCCGCAGGTTTAATCTGAAGACCGGCGATATTCTGGAAGGAAACACAAGGATCAAGACACAGCAGGAGAAGTTCAGCGCTCTTTTGTACCTGTCAAAGATCAATGATATCCATCCCGCTGTGGCTGCCAGAAGACCGAATTTTGAGGATCTGACGCCTGTATTCCCCAACGAGAGACTGTCTCTGGAAAGCGGAAGAAGCAGCACAGCTATGCGCATCATGGATCTGCTCTCACCTATCGGAAAAGGGCAGAGAGGTATGATCGTGTCGCCTCCCAAGGCAGGTAAGACCACATTATTAAAAGAAGTGGCCCTCTCAGTAAAGAGGAATAATCCGGAGATCCACCTTCTGATCCTGCTCATTGACGAGCGCCCGGAAGAGGTAACAGATATCAAGGAGACAATAGAAGGGAAAAATGTGGAGGTCATCTACTCCACCTTTGACGAACTGCCGGATCACCACAAGAGGGTGTCCGAGATGGTGATCGAGCGCGCCAAGAGGCTTGTGGAGCACGGTAAGGACGTGATGATCCTACTGGACAGCATCACAAGACTTGCCAGGGCCTACAATCTCATCGTGCCGCCGTCTGGCCGCACGCTCTCCGGCGGCCTTGACCCGGCGGCTCTCCACATGCCCAAGAGATTTTTCGGAGCGGCCAGAAATATCCGGGAGGGCGGAAGTCTGACCATCCTGGCCACCGCCCTGGTGGATACGGGAAGCAAGATGGACGATGTCATCTACGAGGAGTTCAAGGGAACAGGAAACATGGAGCTTGTGCTTGACAGAAAGCTCTCCGAGAGAAGAATGTTCCCGGCCATCGATATTCCCCAGTCTGGTACAAGGAGGGAGGATCTTCTCCTTTCCAGGGAGGAGCAGGAGGCCGTCAATTCCATGCGCCGGGCGCTCAACGGCATGAGAGCCGAGGAGGCAGTGGACAACATCCTCAATATGTTTGCCCGCACCCGCTCCAACCGGGAGCTTGTACAGGTTGTAAAAAAGACAAAATTAATCTAGACAAGGCAGAAGTTTTATGATACAATTACAGAGCTGTTTAGAAAACGAATAAGATTATTGCGCTCTGGCGCGAGAGAATAAAGAAGAGGTGAAAGGCAATGAAAGAAGGAATACATCCAGCTTACTATCAGGCAACTGTAACATGCAACTGTGGAAACACATTTGTGACTGGTTCTACAAAAGAAGATATCCACGTAGAAATCTGCTCCAAGTGCCATCCATTCTACACAGGACAGCAGAAAGCCGCTCAGGCTCGCGGACGTGTAGATAAGTTCAACAAGAAATACGGCCTGGACAAATAAGACGACGGCGAAAGGGTTGAGATTTTACGATCTCAACCCTTTTTCATAACAGAGGATACGGCAGTGACAAGGAGGACATCTATGAAATCATCGAATATAGGCGGCCAGGCGGTCCTGGAAGGGATCATGATGAAACACAGGGAAGAGTACTCCGTGGCGGTGAGAAAGCCGGACGGACAGATCGAAGTGACGAAAGACCGCTATACCGGGGTTGCCGGGAGAGTGGGCGCACTGGCCAGGATCCCTTTTGTGAGAGGCATCTTCAACTTTATCGATTCCCTTGTGCTTGGCATGAAGACACTGACTTACTCCGCCAGCTTTTATGAGGATGAGGAGGAAAAACAGAAAGAGCGTACAAGGGAGGAGGAAGAGAAGAAGGAGCGCCAGGAAAAATGGCTCATGCGCGGTGTCATGACCATTTCCATTGTGCTGGCGGTAGGTATATTTATGATACTTCCCTACTTCCTGTCCGGGTTTCTGAAACCTTTTGTTTCATCCTATCATGTACGGACGGTGATCGAGGGATTTGTACGCATTGGAATCTTTATTATCTACATTCTTCTGATCTCAAGGACAGAGGATATACAGAGGACATTCATGTATCATGGAGCGGAGCATAAGTGTATCAACTGTATTGAGCACGGCCTGCCCCTGACCGTGGAAAATGTGAGGCGCAGTTCGCGGCAGCACAAGCGGTGCGGCACCAGTTTTCTCTTCTTTGTTCTGCTGATCAGTATCATTCTGTTGCTTCTGGTCCAGGTGGAGTCACCGGTTATGCGGGTAGTGGTGCGTATCGCCCTTCTGCCGGTCATCGCGGGTATCTCCTATGAAGTACTGAAAGCTGCGGGAAATTCAGACAATCCGGTGATCAACCTGTTCAGCAGGCCCGGGCTTGCCATACAGAAGCTGACTACAAAAGAGCCGGATGACAGTATGATCGAGGTGGCGATCCAGGCGGTGGAGGCCGTCTTTGACTGGAGGAAATATGAAAGAGAAAACTTTGACGCAGATGAGGCAGCTTAGAGGGCTGATGCGGGAGGCGGCGGAGAAGCTGGCCGGGTGCGGGATAGAGGAAGCCCCCCTGGACGCCAGTCTTCTACTGGAGTACGCAGCCGGCGTGACTGCCCAGGACTATCTGATGGATCCTTTCCGGGAACTGCCGCAGGAGAAGGTCTGCGCCTTCTGGGAGGCGGTGGAAAAGCGGGCCATGCGGATCCCTCTCCAGCACATTACAGGCGTGCAGGAGTTTATGGGATATCCCTTCCGGGTCAATGAGCATGTGCTGATCCCGCGGCAGGATACGGAGACCCTTGTGGAGTGTGCCCTTGAGAAGCTGGAGCCGGGGATGCGGGTGCTGGATCTGTGCACCGGGTCCGGCTGCATTGCTGCCAGTTTATATTTAATAGGAAGAAAGCAGGGAAAAGTGTCCCGGGAGAGCCGGTTTGAAGGTGCGGATATATCGGAGGCAGCCCTGGAGACGGCAGGCGTGAACTGCCGGGAACTGGGAGCCGACGTCCGGCTTTTCAGAAGCGATCTTTTTGAGAAGGTGGAAGGAACCTGCGATATGATCGTGTCCAACCCGCCCTATATCCGGAGGGACGTCATAGAGGAACTGCAGGCGGAAGTGCGGCTCCACGATCCCGATATCGCCCTGGACGGCCACGAGGACGGTCTGCACTTTTACCGCAGGATTGCAGCCGGTGCAGGAAGCCATCTGAAGCAGGGGGGCTGGCTTATCCTTGAGATCGGACATGACCAGCGCGAAGAAGTGTCCCGGCTCCTTCGGGAGGCCGGCTTTACCTGTGTCCAGGGGAAAAAGGATCTTGCCGGACTTGACCGTGTTGTCATGGGCATGTACAATAAATAGAGTGTAAATGAATGCAGGAGGAAAGAACATGTTTGATAAATTGGATGATCTGCTTGTACGTTATGAAGAGATCATGAACGAACTTTCAGAGCCGGGTGTGGCAGACAACCAGGACCGCTTCCGGAAGCTGATGAAAGAGCAGAATGACCTGGCCCCCATTGTGGAGGCATATAAAGAGTACAAGGCAAACAACCAGGCCATCGAGGACAGCCTGGTGATGCTGGAGGAAGAGACAGACGAGGAGATGAAGGAGCTTGCCAAGGAGGAGTTAAATGAGTCCAAGGCAAGAGTGGAGGAGCTGGAGCAGAAGCTGAAGATCCTTCTTCTTCCCAAGGACCCTAACGACGACAAGAACGTAATCGTGGAGATCCGCGCCGGAGCCGGCGGAGACGAGGCGGCTCTTTTTGCGGCGGAAGTATACCGCATGTATGTCCACTACGCAGAAGGACGCAGATGGCGGACAGAGCTGATTTCCGTCAATGAGAACGGTATCGGCGGCTTCAAGGAAGTGGTCTTTATGATCACCGGGCAGGGGGCCTACTCCCGCCTGAAGTACGAGAGCGGTGTTCACCGTGTGCAGCGGGTGCCTGAGACGGAGAGCGGCGGCCGTATCCACACGTCCACTATCACAGTGGCCATCATGCCCGAGGCGGAGGAAGTGGATGTGGTCATCGACGAGAAGGATATCCGTATCGACGTCATGAGAGCCTCCGGAAACGGCGGACAGTGCGTCAACACCACGGACTCGGCCGTTCGTCTGACCCACTATCCCACAGGTATCGTGATCTACAGCCAGACGGAGAAATCCCAGCTTCAGAACAAGGAGAAGGCGTTCCGTCTCCTGCGGTCCAAGCTGTATGATCTGGAGATGGAGAAGCGGCAGGCATCTGAGGCGGAAGCGCGCCGCAGTCAGATCGGTACAGGAGACCGGTCCGAGAAGATCCGTACCTACAACTTCCCCCAGGGGCGCGTGACAGACCACAGGATCAAGCTGACCCTGCACAAGCTGGACAGCGTCATGAACGGGGATCTGGACGAGATCATCGACAGCCTGATCGCGGCAGACCAGGCGGCGAAACTGGCAAATATGAACGAAGAGTAAGAATGAGAATAAATAAGGACTGATATTTTATATGTTAGAATATGATTTTAAGCGGCCCCAGCTTGAGGATAAGGAGATCATCTCCCATTATTTCAAGCATCACACGAGCCGGAGCTGTGAGAGAACATTTGTAAATGTGTTTCTCTGGGCAAGATTTTACGGTGTAACCTACGCTATCATAGAGAACACACTGGTTTTCAAGAGTGAAAATGAAGACGGTTTTGCTTTCGCCTATCCGGCGGGGGAGGCTGCTGATGTGAAAAAGGCACTGGACGTGCTTTGCCAGTACAGCGAAGAGCGCGGTGTACCGTTCCGTCTGTACAATGTGACGCCGGACAACTTCGAGCAGATCGAAGCCTGGTATCCGGACCGGTTCCAGGTGGAGTACAACGAAGATCTGGCGGACTATGTGTACGAGTCGGAGAAGCTCTGTACACTGGCAGGGAAAAAGCTGCACGGAAAGAGAAACCATATCAATAAATTTAAATCTCTCTACGAGGGGCGCTGGAACTATGAGACCATGTCGGACGACAATCTGGAGGAGTGCTTCCAGATGGCTCTGAAGTGGAGAAATTTAAACGGCTGCAACGACGATCCGGAGAAGAACTCCGAGATGTGCGTCACTCTGAATTCCCTCAGACTTTTCAAGGAACTGGAACTGACGGGAGGCATCCTCAGGGTGGACGGTCAGATCGTGGCCTTCACCATAGGGGAGCCGATCTGCTCCGATACCTTTGTGGTGCATATCGAGAAGGCATTTCCGGATGTACAGGGCGCCTACACCATGATCAACCAGCAGTTTGTGGAGCACGAGTGCATGGATTATAAGTATGTCAATCGTGAGGAAGACACAGGCGACGAGGGACTCAGAAAGGCAAAGAGATCCTACAGGCCTGTATTTATGGTGGAAAAAGGCGTTGTGAAGGAGAAGCAGTCTTAAGCAGAATAAACAGGCATAACAATAAGGAGGAATGAAGAAATGATCGCAGAGAAGATGAAAGGAATGGTGGCGGGAAGCTCAGCAATCCGTGCCATGTTCGAGGAAGGTACAAGAATGGCAGAGCAGTTTGGCGCGGAGAATGTGTATGATTTCAGCCTGGGTAATCCCAATGTGCCGGCTCCGGCCTCTGTGAAGAAGGCAATCATGGAGCTGCTTGAAGAGGAGGACCCGGTTGTCCTCCACGGCTACACCAACAGCAACAGCGGCTACGCAGATGTGAGAGAGACTGTGGCTGCGTCTTTGAACCGGCGTTTCGGAACCTCCTTTGAAGGAAAGAATATTATCATGACAGTGGGAGCGGCAGGCGGACTGAATGTCATCCTGAAGACACTGATCAATCCCGGCGACGAGGTGATCACCTTTGCCCCCTACTTCGGGGAGTACCGTTCCTACGTAAACAACTACGACGGCGTGCTTGTGGAGATCTCGCCGGATACAGACACCTTCCAGCCCAAGCTTGCAGAGTTTGAGGAGAAGATCACTCCGAAGACAAAGGCTGTCATTGTAAACACCCCCAACAACCCCACAGGCGTTGTGTACTCCGAGGACACCATCAAGAAGATGGCTGCTGTCATGGAGGCAAAGCAGAAGGAGTACGGCACGCAGATCTATCTGATCTCCGACGAGCCTTACCGCGAGCTTGTGTACGACGGGGCGGAAGTTCCCTATCTGACAAAGTATTACGACAACACCATTGTGGGCTATTCTTACAGCAAATCTCTGTCCCTTCCGGGAGAGCGCATCGGTTACCTTGTCATTCCGGATGAGGTGGCAGACAGCCAGACGGTGCTCTCCGCAGCCAATGTGGCTACCCGGATCCTGGGATTTGTCAACGCCCCCACCCTGCAGCAGAAAGTGGTGGCAAAATGCATCGACGAGGAGACAGATATCTCCTTCTACGACAGAAACAGGGAGACCCTCTACAATGGTCTGAAAGACTGCGGATTTTCATGCATTAAGCCGGAGGGCGCATTCTACCTCTTTGTGAAATCCCCGGTGGAGGACGAGAAAGAGTTCTGCGCGGCGGCGAAGAAATACCACATCCTTATGGTGCCGGGAAGCTCTTTTGCCTGCCCGGGCTATGTGCGGCTGGCCTACTGTGTGTCCCACGAGACCATCGTGAACGCACTTCCCAAGTTTAAAGAGCTGGCAAAGGAATATTTCTAAGGGGAGAAGCATGGAAGCATTTGAGAAAAATATACGGAGAGTAGAGCCATATGTGCCGGGGGAACAGCCTCGGCAGAAGGTGGTCAAGTTAAATACAAACGAAAATCCCTATCCCCCGGCGCCGGGGGTGGAGCGGGCACTGCGGGAGCTGGACACAGCGGACTTCCGCCTCTACCCGGATCCGGCCTGCAGCGTGCTGGTGGATGCCATTGCGGATTTTTACAAGGTGGGAAAAGACCAGGTCTTTGTGGGAGTGGGCTCCGACGATGTCCTGTCCCTGTGTTTCCTCACTTTTTTTAATTCTGATAAGCCGGTCTTTTTCCCGGATATCACCTACTCTTTCTACAAAGTGTGGGCGGAGCTGTACCGGATCCCCTATGAGTGCAAAAAGGTGGATGAGGACTTCCGGATCGTGAAGAAGGACTACTACGGGGCTAACGGCGGAGTGATCTTCCCCAATCCCAACGCCCCCACCGCTATCTATGAGAACCTGGAGTTTGTGGAGGATATCCTCCGGCACAACAGGGATGTGATCGTCATTGTGGACGAGGCCTACATAGATTATGCGGGACCTTCCGCCATAGAGCTTGTGGATCAGTATGATAATCTGATCGTGACCCAGACATTTTCCAAGTCACGGTCCATGGCCGGCATGCGTATCGGCTATGCCATTGCCAGCCCGAAGCTGATCCGGTATCTGAACGATGTGAAGTATTCCTTCAACTCCTACACCCTGAACCGTGCCTCCCTTGTGTGCGGCGCAGAGTCGGTGAAGGACCGGGAGTATTTTGAAAAGACGGTTGCAGAAATCGTCGGGACAAGGGAGAGAACAAAAGAGAGACTGGCGAAGATGGGTTTTTCCTTTACAGATTCCAGCGCCAATTTCCTGTTTGTCACCCATCCGGAGTACGACGCCGGCGATATGTTCCGGGCGCTGAAAGAGGCGGGGATCTACGTGCGCTGGTGGGACAGCGACAGGATCCGTCAGTACATGCGGATCACGGTGGGAACGGAAGAGGAGATGGAGACGCTCTTTGCGTTCCTGGAACAATATATGTCAAAGGAGAATTAAGAAATGCTGAAAACAATATTGCAGGGAGTTGTGGTCGGAGTGGCCAATATCATACCGGGAGTCAGTGGCGGCACCATGATGGTTGCCATGGGGCTGTATGACAAGCTGATCCACGCCATCACCCACATAAAGAGTGAATTTGGGAAAAGCATGAAACTGATCCTTCCCATACTGATCGGGGCGGCTCTTGCCATCGTGATCCTGTCCAGGGTGTTTGAGTTCCTTCTGGACACGTATCCGATCCCTACGAACTTTGCCTTCTGCGGACTGATCGCAGGGAGCCTTCCCTTTATCTTCGAGAAAGTAAAGGGGCACAGGCCTACTGTCAGCAGAATGATCCCTCTCCTGGTGTTTTTTGCCATTGTCATCCTGATGGCTGTCATGGGAGAGACCGGGGGAAAAGCCGCAGATGTGAGCTTCACACTGATCAACGAGATCAAACTTCTGCTGGTAGGCATTGTAGCTGCGGCCACAATGGTCATACCGGGAGTGAGCGGCTCTATGATGCTGATGCTCCTTGGATACTACGACACGATCCTGCGGACCATCAATCATTTTATGGACGCTCTGTTTGCTTTTGATGTGCCGGAGCTGCTGGTACAGTGTGGGATCCTGATCCCCTTTGGTATCGGCGTGCTGCTGGGAATCTTTCTGATTGCCAAGATCATAGAGTTCATTTTCGCCCGGGCGGAGATCCATGCCTACTATGCCATCATCGGTCTGATCGTGGCGTCTCCTGTGGCGATCCTTATCAAGATCGACTGGAGTACTTTCTCCGTGTTTACAATTGCCGCCGGCATTGTGGCATTTGTGGCGGGCTGGTTC
Source organism: Lachnoclostridium phocaeense (assembly GCF_959599685.1). Taxonomy (NCBI): domain Bacteria; kingdom Bacillati; phylum Bacillota; class Clostridia; order Lachnospirales; family Lachnospiraceae; genus Lachnoclostridium; species Lachnoclostridium phocaeense. The sequence goes on along the minus strand of NZ_CAUGIN010000006.1, from coordinate 102,466 downwards.
GTGGCAGGACGCCTGGGAGGAGAGTAGACTGGTCTGCAGCAGACAGCCGGAGGTGCGTTTATGGAATACTCTCATGAGATCATAAGGCCCAACGAGGACATACCATTCAAGTTGTTTGTGTTCGAGGGCAGCGATGGAAATTACATAAGGCAGAAGCACTGGCATCGGTCCATAGAGATATTCGCGCTCTTTGAGGGAAAGCTGACGTTTTTCATCAATGAGCAGGAATATCCCTTAAGGCCCGGTGAGTTTATGGTGGTCAATTCCAATGAGGTGCACTCCATATTCGCACCGGAGGCAAACAAGACCATTGTGCTGCAGATACCGCTCTCTACGTTTGAAAACTATTACACAGATGAGCGGTTTATTTATTTTTCCCGCAGCTCCAGGCACCAGGATGAAGAGGTGATGAAGCTCATCGGGGACATGTTCCGCACCTACACGGAGAAAGCCTGCGGGTATGAGCTGAAAGTGCAGAGCCAGTTTTATATGCTGGTCTATCTTCTGGTGACAAAGTATCGCCAGACAGAGGTCAGCCCCGAGGTGGTCCGGCTGGGTAAGAAGCTGAACCGGCTGTCCGCCATCACGGATTACATGAAAAAAAATTACAGCAGGGATCTGTCCCTGGAGACCCTGGCAAAGACTTTCGGGTATTCGCCCACCTATCTTTCCAGGATGTTCCGGAAATATGCCCTGACAAACTATAAGACATATCTGGACGGGATCCGCCTGGAACACGCGGTGGAACTGCTGGAGAGAACAGACCAGTCCATTGGGGAGATTGCCCTGCAGTGCGGCTTTCCCAACAGCAAGGCCTTTTCCAGGGCGTTTAAGGAGAAATACGGAATGCTGCCAAGCGGATTCCGGAGAGGGGAAGGATGCGAATGAAACGTTTTATGGATGACAACCGCCTTATGTATATTGTCATGGCAGCCACGGTTCTTCTCGTGCTGAGCATTATGATCGGTTTCAGTGTTTCCCTTGACCAGGATAAAAGCGGTTCAGATGAGGCCGGAGGGGAAGAGGGCAGCTATTCATACCATGTGGCCATGGTGGGAGGAGATCCGTCGGATGTGTTCTGGGAGTCCCTGTACGAGGAAGCGAGAACTGCCGGAGCCAAGGTGGGCATTTATGCGGAAGATTTCGGGGCGGCGCTGAATGAAGACTATTCCACATCCGAGCTTGTGCGCATGGCCATTGATTCCAGGGTGGACGGGATCGTCATAGAGACGGACGCCACGGAGGATATAGAAAGCCTGATCTCCCAGGCAGAGCAAGCCGGCATCCCTGTGGTCACGCTGATGGAGGATGTGCCTGACAGCGGCCGGATCAGTTATGTGGGGGCCAATGACTATACCCTGGGCGAGATGTACGGGCAGGAAGTGCTGAAGGCTGTGGAGAAGGACGGAGCCAGCGTGGATGTGCTTGTTCCGGTGAACGAGGAGGAGAGCTCCCCCAGCTTTATCTATACAGGGATCAGCGAGACGGTTGCCCAGACATCCAGAGATATCTCCGTGTCCACTGTGCGAACAGGGGAGGACAGGGAGTTTGTGTCCGAGGAACGGGTGCGGGGCATTCTCCTGGATGAAGAGAACCGCCCGGACGTGCTGGTCTGTCTCAATGTAGTGGATACCATCAGCGCTTACCAGTGTGTCAGGGATTACAATCTGGTGGGGAAGGTGAAGATCATTGGCTACTATTCTTCCCCGGAGATACTGGAAGGCATACAGAAAGGCGTCATCCAGTCCACCATTATGGTGAATGCGCAGGAGGCGGGGCGGCTGTGTATGGAGGCCATGGAAGAATACCTGTCCCAGCGGTATACAAGTGAGTATTTTCCGGTATCTGTGGAACTGATCAATGAGAAGAACGTAGAAGATTATATCCAGGAAGAAAGCGGGGAGTAAGAGATGGAAGAGTCCCAGTCAAAATCCATACGTGTGAAGCTGGTAGAGATTTTCGTCATGGTCTCCATAACCGTTTTTGTCATTGTGATCTTTATCTACTACAATCTGAATCGGACGATACGGGAGATGGACACCGTTTACAACAGTAATATTCAGTTCAATGACCTGTCAGCCAATGTAAGTGACATCCAGAATTCGCTCTATCAGTATCTGAATACAAAGAGTTCCGATGCGCTGGAGGATTACTACCGCTACAGCCAGGATTACCAGGAGCTTCTGGATGTGCTGAACCAGGAAGTCAGCAGCGATCCGGCAAAGCTGGCGGAGAAGAATATCTACTATCTCTCCCAGACATATCTGGAGATGACTGATGAGGCGGTGGAGAGAAAACGAGGAAGAGACGCGGCGGGCGTCAGGGAGGCCTATCAGGAGACGGAAGAAATCTACGGCTTTATCCAGGCCAATATCAACAGCATCAATACATCTACGTTTGTGAGCAATGCCAGAAGTTATTCCAATCTGCGGGTGATCCTGAGCTACACCACCGGATTCAGTATCTGTGTTCTCTTTGCGGTCATTGCCATTGCGGTGGGCTGGATCATCATAATGACAAGGAGTATCACAAAGCCCCTGATCGAGCTGGCCAATGCTGCCACAGAGATTGCGCAGGGAAATATTGAGGTAGATTTCCCCATTGTGGAGACGGGAGACGAAGTGTCTGTTGTGGCGAAAGCCTGCAACAAGATGATCGGCAGTATCCGGAATTACATCGAAGAGACGAAGAAAAACTACGAGAGGGAGAACGAGCTGGCGGCCAATGAGTTGCGGATGAAAAACGACCTGAAGGAGGCCCAGCTTAAATATCTGCAGGCACAGATCAATCCTCATTTTCTTTTCAACAGTCTGAATGCCGGCGCCCAGCTTGCCATGATGGAGGGGGCGGAGAAAGCCTGCATGTTTATCCAGAATATGGCGGATTTCTTCCGCTACAATGTCCGCAAGATGGAAAAAGATGTGACGCTCCAGGAGGAGCTGCAGCTTGTAGACAATTATATTTACATACTTAACGTCAGGTTTGCGGGAGATATCCATTATAGCAGGCAGATCAACGAGAAGCTGCTGCATATTTCCATGCCCAGTATGATCCTTCAGCCGATCATAGAAAATGCGGTCAATCACGGCATCCGTGAGATGGAGGGAGAAGGCTGTATCCACCTGTCTGTCTTCGGCGAGGAGGACGAGGTGTGTATAGAGATCACGGACAACGGCGTGGGGATCGAACCGGAGATCGCTGAAAAAATCATGCGGGGAGAGAGCGCTCACAGTATGAGCGGACGTGACTCGGAAGGAATCGGACTGGACAATGTAATCAATCGTCTGCGCAGCTACTACGGCAGACAGCATGTGTTCGAGATAAAAAGGAGAGAGACAGGAGGTACATCGGTGACGCTGTATATTCCGAAGGAAGGGAAGGAGAGAGAAGATGACGAAAATACTGATCTGTGATGACGAGGGTATTGTCAGACAGTCCCTTCAGTTTATGATCGAAAAGGCCTTTGGAGATGAGTGTGAACTGGAATTTGCCCGCAACGGGCGAACAGCCATAGAGCTGGCGGAGAGCTTCCACCCGGACATTATCCTGATGGATATCCAGATGCCGGGGATCAACGGGATCGAGGCCATGCAGGAGATCCGCAGAGAGGACAAGCATGTGGTCTTTATCGTGCTGACGGCCTATGACAAGTTTGAATATACGCAGAAATCCATAGATATAGGAGTTCTCTCCTATCTGACAAAGCCCATCAATAAAGATGTGCTGACAGAGACGCTCAGAAAGGCCATGAAGCAGGTGAAAGACCGCAGGGAGAAGGCGAGGAATGACCTGCGGATCAAAGAGAAGCTGGAAGCGGTAGTGCCCATGATCGAGAGCGGGTTCGTGTACAGCGTTCTGATGGAGGGAAGCGGCAAGGAAGAGTATGCCGGTTACAGGGATCTTCTCAACGTAGAGGAGGACTATGGGTATGTGACGGTCATAGAGTGTGGGGATGAGCTTCGCAAAGGCGAGCTGACCAACACAGTGGGATCTGGTATCAAGCTTCAGAAACATTACATGATCTTCCGGGAGACAGTGAAGGAGGCCACCGGAGGGATCGTGGGGGCCCTCATGGCCAACAAAGTCATTGTGCTGATCCCCACCGGAGAACAGCAGGAGGAGTACAGCCAGCGTGTCATGAAGATCGAGAATACCCGGGCTCTTCTGCGCAAACTGGAGCAGCAGACGGAACTGAAGTTCAAGGCCGGTATCGGGACTGTGAAAAGCTGGAAGGATATGGAGGAGTCCTACCGGGAGGCGCTGGAGAGTGTACACCAGACTGTGGGGAAGGTGATCCACGCAAGTGATATCAGCACAAGCTGCGGCTACGCAGATGATTATCCCATTGATCTTGAGAAACAGCTGTTTGAAGCTGTGCGCGTTGGCGATGTGGAGAATACCCGCATCCTTGGAGAGCGCTACATGGACTGGATGCAGGGGTATGAGCCGAAGCTGAAAAATGTGGTTCGCCTGAAAGCTATGGAATTTGTCCTCTGGGCTGAGCATCTGGCCTACATGCAGGGCGGTCTGGCGGAGTACCGGTTTGAAGACCGGGAAGGGTATATGGAGCTTCTCCTCTCTTTTAATTCCTACCAGGAGCTCAGATACTGGTTCCTGAAAAAGCTGGATGAGAGTGTCAGCCACATTGCCAGAAAGCAGCAGACCAAGACTGACAGTGTTGTGGAGCACGCAAAAAAGTATATTGGGGAACATTTTAATAAAGAACTGTCCCTTGAGGAGATGGCAAAAGAGGTCGGGATCAGCCCTTATTATTTAAGTAAACTCTTTAAAGAGTCGGAGGGAACCGGGTACATCGAGTACACCACAAAGCTGCGGATGGATTATGCCAAGGAGCAGCTTGGATCCACAGACAGAAGTGTCAAGGAGATCTGCCGTGATGCCGGGTATCAGGATCCGAACTATTTCAGCCGCATCTTCAAAAAATGGACGGGAATGACGCCGACGGAGTATCGGGGAGGGGGAACTGTATGATGAAAAAAAGAAGGTTTTCTGCAGTACTTATACTGGCGGCCATGCTTCTTCTGTCTGCCTGCGCAGATGCTTCGCAGGAGACAGTGCAGGAAGTCCCGGCAGATGCCGGGGAGGAAAAGGATGATGGCATCCGCATCGGTATTACTTTTGATACATTTGTGCTGGAGCGCTGGACAAGAGACCGGGATGTGTTTATGGATACTGCCCGGAAGATGGGGGCAACGGTGGATGTGCAGACGGCCAACGGGGATGTGGAGAAGCAGAAGGAGCAGGTTCGCAAGTTCACAGAGGAGAACATGGATGCCATCGTCATCGTAGCAACCGACTGCTATTCTTTGAAGGAAGAGGTAGAGGATGCAAGGAACAAAGGTATACAGGTCATTTCCTACGACAGGCTCATCCAGGGGGAGCAGACGGATCTGTACATCACAGTGGACAATGAGAAGGTAGGCACGCTGATGGCCCAGAGCATCAAGGAAAAGCTTCCGGAAGGCGGCAATGTAGTTATGATCTGCGGCCCGGAGGCGGACAGCAACAGCATGGATGTGGCGAACGGCTTCGAGACGGAATTGGGAGACGGACCCTGGAAGATCGTCTATAAAAGCCATGTGAAATCCTGGACACCGGAGAACGGCACCCAGGCTGTGGCGGACGCCTTTGCCGGGACAGAAGAGGAGATTGACGCAGTGATGTGCGGAAACGACGGGCTGGCGGGCTATGTGATCCGGTCCCTGAGCGAACGGCAGCTTGCCGGGGATGTGGTCGTGGTCGGACAGGATGCGGATCTGGAGGCATGCCAGCGGATCGTGGAAGGGACCCAGACTATGACAGTCTATAAGCCTATCAATGATCTGGCGAAAGAGGCGGCGGAATGTACGGTGAAGCTGGCAAGAGGCGAGCAGATCGTGGGGAATGTGCTGGATGTTTCTGATGTGAAGGAGAATGAGGACGGTCAGGAAGTTCCCTATTACGGGCTGGAACCTGTGGCTGTGACTGCTGAGAATATGGACAGTGTTATCATTGGATCAGGATTCCATTCCAGGGAAGAAGTCTATCTGAATGTGGAAAATTGACAAAAGGGGACATGAAAAACAGGTGTCAATAGGAAATTTTTAACAGGGACTAGCACAAAAATATGCTAGTCCCTGTTTTCATGTCTCAACTTTCATAAATTTGTACAGACCTTTGCAAACATGTCCAGATGCCATCCTGTTATAGTATAACCATCAAATAATTCTTAAATGAATGGAGGAACGAGATTATGAAAAACAGAACAAAGAGACTTCTGGCAATCGGCCTGATCGCTGCTATGACAGCATCACTGGCTGCATGCTCCAGCGAGGGAAGCGGCGGAGCTACCTCCGGAAGCGAGGACAAAGAGACCCAGGCCGGAACCGGAAAGATCGGTGTTGCCATGCCGACAAAGGATCTGCAGAGATGGAACCAGGACGGTGAGAATATGAAGAACCAGCTGGAGGAAGCCGGATATGAGGTTGACCTTCAGTTCGCAAACAACGATATCGCCACACAGGTTTCACAGATCGAGAACATGATCTCCGGCGGATGCGATCTGCTGGTTATCGGATCTATCGACGGTGAGTCTCTTGGAACACCTCTGGCAACAGCAGAGGAGCAGGGAATTCCGGTTATTTCCTACGACCGTCTGATCATGAACACAACAGCTGTTCAGTACTATGCTACATTTGACAACTACTTAGTTGGACAGAAACAGGGCGAGTACCTGGTAGAGGCTCTTGATCTTGAGAATCAGGCAGGACCTTTCAACATCGAGATCTTCACAGGTGACCCGGGTGACAACAACGTAAACTTCTTCTTCGGCGGTGCTATGGATGTTCTTCAGCCGTACATTGACGAAGGAAAACTGGTTGTTCAGTCCGGACAGACGACAAAAGAGCAGTGTGCTACAGCAGACTGGTCCACAGAGAAAGCTCAGTCCAGAATGGATGCTATCTTAAGCTCCAACTACGCTGACAAACAGCTTGACGCTGTACTTTGCTCCAACGACTCCACAGCACTTGGTGTTGAGAACTCTCTGGAAGCAAACTACACAGGCGAGTGGCCAATCATCACAGGTCAGGACTGCGATATGCCGAACGTAAAGAACATTGTAGCTGGAAAACAGGCAATGTCCGTATTCAAAGACACACGTCTCCTGGCAGAGCAGACAGTTAAGATGGTAGACGCTATCATGGGCGGCGAGGAAGCTGAAGTAAATGATACAGAGTCCTACGACAACGGAACAGGTGTCATTCCTACATACCTCTGCGAGCCTACAGTTGTAACAATCGACAACTACGAAGAGATGCTGATCGACTCCGGATACTATGAGGCATCTGATATCCAGTAATCAGTGAAAATGTAACTTGTGAAAATGCAGGCGGGAAGTGAAAAGCCCGCCTGTTTTATGAAGGAAAGGGAGGGAGAAAATTGGCAAAAATCCTGCTGGAGATGAAAAATATTACCAAGACTTTCCCGGGCGTCAAGGCACTTGACAATGTAAATCTGCAGGTGGAGGAAGGCGAGGTCCACGCCCTCGTGGGGGAGAACGGAGCCGGAAAATCCACACTGATGAATGTTTTGAGCGGTATCTACCCGTACGGGAGCTACGAGGGGGATATCATATACAACGGTGAAGTTTGTAAGTTTAACAAGATTAAGGACAGCGAAGAAAAAGGGATCGTTATCATCCACCAGGAGCTGGCTCTTGTGCCGGAGATGACGATCGGCGAGAATATGTATCTGGGCAATGAGCAGGGGAAATCTTTTGCTATTGACTGGAGCAGGACATACGGGGAGGCGGACAAATACCTGGCGCAGGTAGGACTGAAAGAGTCGTCCCGTACACTTATCAAAGATATTGGAACCGGTAAACAGCAGCTTGTGGAGATTGCAAAAGCCCTGGCCAAGAACGCAAAGCTGCTCATTCTCGATGAACCTACATCTTCTTTGAACGAAGAGGATTCCCAGGCGCTCCTGGATCTGATGCTGGAGTTCAAGAAGCAGGGCATGACTTCGATCATTATTTCTCATAAACTGAATGAGATTGCCTATGTGGCAGATAAAATCACTGTGATCCGTGACGGCTCTACCATTGAGACGCTGGATAAAAAGAAAGACACCTTCACGGAGGACAGGATCATCAAGGGTATGGTGGGACGTGAGCTGACGGACCGCTTCCCCAAGAGGGAAAAGAAAAATATCGGGGATGTGGCGCTGGAAGTGAAGAACTGGACTGTGCATCATCCTCTGTATTCCGAGCGAAAAGTCGTGGACAATGTTTCCATGTACGTAAAAAAAGGCGAAGTGCTGGGTATCTCCGGACTGATGGGAGCCGGTCGTACCGAGCTGGCCATGAGCATCTTCGGAAAGAGCTACGGCAAGAATATCTCCGGCCAGCTCTTTATCAACGGAAACGAGGTAAATCTTCACTCTGTCAAGGATGCCATCAAGCATAAGCTGGCTTATGTGACAGAGGATCGAAAAGGAAACGGACTGATCCTGAGCAATCCTATCCGTGTCAACACTACTCTGGCTAACCTTGAGGGAGTCAGCAGCCACGGTGTCATCGACAATGATAAGGAGATCGCCGTTGCGGAGGAGTACCGCCAGAAGCTGCGTACAAAGTGTCCCACGGTAGAGCAGAATGTAGGAAACTTAAGCGGTGGTAACCAGCAGAAGGTGCTCCTTGCCAAGTGGATGTTTGCAGGACCGGATGTCCTCATCCTGGATGAGCCTACCAGGGGTATCGACGTAGGAGCCAAGTACGAGATCTACTGTATCATCAATGATCTTGTGGCACAGGGTAAATCCGTGATCATGATTTCATCCGAACTTCCGGAAGTCCTTGGAATGTCAGATCGTATCTACATCATGAATGAAGGAAAGATCGTAGGCGAACTGGATGCAGCAGAGGCAACCCAGGAGATCATCATGTCACGTATTCTGAAATCGAGCAAAGGAGAATAGCTATGGAAAAGGGTAAAGTATCAGAATTTTTAAAGAAGTATACAATGGTCATCGTACTGGTCATTGTGGTATTGTTTTTTACATGGCAGACAGGGGGAAGGATGATACTGCCGCAGAATGTTAACAACCTGATCGCACAGAACGCTTACGTGTTCATCCTTGCAACCGGTATGCTTCTGTGTATCCTGACAGGCGGTAATATCGACCTGAGCGTAGGCTCTGTAGTCTGCTTCGTAGGTGCCGTGGGCGCTACAGTTATGGTCAATATGGAGATGAATGTATTCATCGGCATTATCGTTATGCTGGCAGTAGGTCTGGCCATCGGCGTATGGCAGGGCTTCTGGATCGCCTACAGGCGTATTCCCCCATTCGTTGTAACACTGGCAGGAATGCTCATGTTCAGAGGCCTTTCCAATATCGTGCTGGACGGCTTCACCATCGCACCCATGCCGCAGGGGTACCTGAATCTGTTCAACAGCTACATCATCGACTTCTTCGGAGGACAGGGACTGAACATCACCTGCGTGCTCATCGGTGTGATCGCGGCAGCCATCTTTATCCTCATCACTTTCAAGGGCAGGATGTCCAAGATAAAGAAGGGCTATGCAGTAAATAAGGCCAGCAACGACATCATCCGCTGCGCCATCATCAGTATTGTCATCATCGGCTTTATGTGGAGACTGGCACAGTACAAAGGTCTTCCCAATATGCTTCTCTGGATCGCGGTGATCGTCCTCATCTACGGCTACATCACATCCAAGACAACCATCGGACGTCATCTGTACGCTATCGGTGGAAATGAGAAGGCTGCACAGCTTTCCGGTATCAATACAAACAAGGTATACTTCTTCGCTTACGCAAACATGGGTCTTCTGGCAGCAGTTGCAGGTATGGTAACTATCGCCCGTCTGAACTCTGCTAACCCGACAGCCGGCGACAGCTACGAGATGGATGCTATCGGTTCCTGTTTCATCGGCGGTGCATCTGCATACGGTGGAAGTGGAACAATCCCGGGCGTTATCATCGGTGCTACACTGATGGGTGTTATCAACCTTGGTATGTCTATCATGGGTATCGATATGAACTGGCAGAAGGTTGTAAAGGGTCTTGTTGTACTTGCGGCCGTTATCTTCGACGTAGAGTCCAAGAAGAACTCCAGATAAGATGATAAAGAAAGAGGCAGGATAGATTTCCTGCTCTGAAAAGCGCTGTATCACAAATGGTTTTGCATTGTGATGCAGCGTTTTTTATGGGGAGAAACAAATGAAAAAATAATTATGTAAAATGTGGACTTTTCATTTTACGTGTGCTATAATCCGTTTACTTACAAATTTACGTCAAACAGGAGGTGAACAGAATATGACAAGCCAGGAATTGCTGATCTCAATAGGGGAAATGCTGGAAGCAAAAATCAGCCCGCTTCAGGAAGATATCCGTGAAGTTAGACAAGATATGAGCGATGTAAAGCAGGATATCTGCGTCATGAAGCAGGAGATGGGATCCATGCGCCAGGAAATCGATTTCGTGAAGGAAGAGACGGGTTCCATGCGGTCAGAGGTTAGTTCTCTGAGAGAAGAAATGGATGCAGTGAAGCAGAGATTGATTCTGATTGAAACTACATTGGAGAATGAGACAAACCGCGGGATCAGGATCATCGCAGAGGGGCATCTGGATCTGTCCAGAAAACTGGACGATGCATTAAGGGTGGACAATGAGAAAGAATTGCTGCTCCTCAGGGTTACCCATCTTGAAAATGAAGTGCACACGATCAAAGAGCGTATGGCTCTCTAGTTCATGCTGCCAGAAAACAAAAGAAATCTGAAAATCTATTTATTTTTAATCCATTTTTTGATCCAAGACGGCATGTGCCGTTGTCTGAAGACGTGAAGAAACATTCTTTATTTTCCAAAAATGAAGCGCAAGAAAGCAGCGACAGTTCTGCAGTGCAAAAAGTAAGTGCAAAAAGACAAGAAACTGCCATAAAGAGCACAAGAAATTGGTGGTATTCAATAAAAAATGTTGATATACTGACCTTAGTGAATGAAAAAGGAGGAGATGGACATGCAGATCCAGAAAGTGACGGATGCATCGTTCAGGGCATATGGCAAAGTGCTGGAAGGCTATGACTTCAGCCGTCTGCTGAAAGAGATGGAGCACACTCCCCTGCCCTCTGACGATGTCATCTATGTGCCCTCTGTGGAGGAGCTGGAGGCTCTCCCGGTAGCGGAGGAACTGAAAAACCGTGCATTCGGCGGTCTGCCGATCGAGATCGGATACTGCAACGGAAATAACAAAAAACTGAATGCGCTGGAGTATCACCGCTCATCGGAGATCAATGTGGCTGTATCAGACGCGATCCTGCTGATCGGAAAGCAGCAGGATGTGGAGCCGGATTACACGTATGACACAGCAAAAGTGGAGGCATTTCTTGTTCCGGCAGGGACAGCCATCGAAGTGTACGCGACTACGCTGCATTATGCCCCCTGTACTGTAGACGACAATGAGGGATTCCGTGTGGTCGTTGTGCTGCCGAAAGACACCAACACAGAGCTTACTTTCCCTGTGGGAAAAGAGGGCGAGGACCGTCTGATCACAGCGAAGAACAAATGGCTCATTGCCCACGAGGATGCAAAGATCGAGGGCGCCTTCAATGGACTTAAAGGAGAAAACATTACACTGTAATCTATTTTTAAAGGAGGAATGAAACACTATGAACAACATGCCAGAAGTAAAGATCGGAGTTGTAGCTGTAAGCCGTGACTGTTTCCCGGAGAGCTTATCCGTGACAAGAAGACAGAACCTTATGAAAGCCTACATAGAGAAATACGGTTCAGAAGGGATCTATGAATGTCCTATCTGTATCGTAGAGAGCGAGATCCATATGGTGCAGGCTCTTGAGGATATCAAGAAGGCAGGATGCAACGCTCTGTGCGTTTACCTTGGAAACTTCGGACCGGAGATTTCCGAGACACTGCTTGCAAAACATTTTGATGGACCGAAGATGTTCATCGCTGCCGCAGAGGAGTCAGGAAATGACCTTCTGGACGGAAGAGGAGACGCATACTGCGGTATGCTCAATGCAAGCTACAACTTGAAACTGCGCAACATTAACGCTTATATTCCGGAATATCCGGTAGGCGACGCAGAGGACTGCGCAGACATGATCCACGAGTTTATCCCGATCGCAAAGGCTATCGAGGGACTGAACAATCTGAAGATCATTTCTTTCGGCCCCCGTCCGCTGAATTTCCTTGCATGTAATGCACCGATCAAACAGCTCTACAACATCGGTGTGGAGATTGAGGAGAACTCAGAGCTTGACCTGTTTGAGGCATTCAACAAACATGCAGGAGATGAGAGGATTCCGGCCCTCGTAAAAGAGATGGAAGAGGAGCTGGGAGTTGGCAACAAGAAGCCTGAGATCCTGTCCAAGCTGGCACAGTATGAGCTGACCTTAAAAGACTGGGTAGAGGAGCACAGAGGATACAGAAAATATGTGGCTATCGCAGGAAAATGCTGGCCTGCATTCCAGACACAGTTCGGCTTTGTTCCCTGCTATGTGAACAGCCGTCTGACAGCTCAGGGTATCCCGGTATCCTGCGAGGTGGATATCTACGGCGCACTCAGCGAGTTTATCGGAACTGTTGTGAGCAACGATACAGTTACACTGCTTGACATCAACAACAGTGTACCTAAGGATATGTACAACGAGGACATCAAGGGTAAATATGACTACACACTCCAGGATGTCTTCATGGGCTTCCACTGCGGAAACACAGCTTCCTCCAAGCTGTCCTTCTGCGAGATGAAGTACCAGAAGATCATGGCAAGGACACTGCCGGAGGAAGTGACACAGGGAACACTGGAAGGAGACATCGTTCCAGGCGACATCACCTTCTTCCGCCTGCAGAGCACATCAGACAACATCCTCCGCGCTTACATTGCTCACGGGGAGGTGCTTCCGGTGGCATCCAGATCCTTCGGAGCGATCGGTGTGTTCGCTATCCCGGAGATGGGACGCTTCTACCGTCACGTGCTGATCGAGGGAGGCTATCCGCATCACGGAGCTGTTGCTTTCGGACATTATGGAAAAGCACTGTTTGAAGTGTTCAAGTATATCGGAGTTCCGGTAGAGGAGATCGGATACAACCAGCCGGCAGGCGTGAGATATCCGACAGAAAATCCCTGGAGATAACCGGACAGCAGTAAAACAACAGGGCGGGGAGACAGGATGGGATCCCCGCCTTTCTTTCTGAGGAGGTACATATGTTATATATCGGTGTGGATCTCGGTACATCAGCGGTGAAGCTCCTTCTGATGGACGAGGCAGGAGATATCAAGAATATTGTGTCAAAGGAATATCCTTTGTTTTTCCCACATCCGGGCTGGTCTGAGCAGAACCCGGAGGACTGGTTTGAAAAGTCCATGGAAGGGATCAAGGAGCTGACAGAAGGCTTTGACAGATCAAAGGTGGCGGGCATCAGCTTTGGCGGCCAGATGCACGGTCTGGTAGCCCTTGACAAAGACGATCAGGTCATCCGGCCTGCCATTCTCTGGAACGACGGGCGTACAGGGGAGGAGACAGATTACCTCAACAATGTGATCGGCAAGGACAAACTTTCACAGTACACGGCAAACATCGCTTTCGCCGGATTTACGGCTCCCAAGATCCTGTGGATGAAAAAACATGAGCCGGAGAATTTTGCGAAGATCGTAAAGATCATGCTGCCAAAAGACTATCTGGCATACAAGCTGTCAGGCTCTTTCTGCACAGATGTGTCAGACGCCTCTGGTATGCTGCTGATGGATGTAAAGAACCGCTGCTGGTCCAAAGAGATGATGGATATATGCGGCATTACAGAAGAGATGCTTCCAAAGCTTTATGAGAGCTACGAAGTAGTCGGCACATTAAAGGAAGACGTGGCAGGAGCGCTGGGGCTTTCAGCCGATGTAAAGGTGATCGCAGGAGCTGGCGACAACGCCGCTGCCGCTGTGGGAACCGGGACAGTGGGAGATGGCATGTGCAACATTTCCCTTGGCACATCAGGCACGATCTTTATCTCCAGTGAGAAGTTCGGCGTGGACGAGAACAATGCGCTTCACTCTTTTGCTCACGCAGACGGCAACTACCATCTGATGGGATGTATGCTTAGCGCTGCTTCCTGCAACAAGTGGTGGATGGAAGATATCTTAAAGACAAAGGAATTTGCAAAAGAGCAGGAAGGCATTACGAAACTTGGGGAAAACAATGTTTTCTATCTTCCGTATCTGATGGGAGAGCGCTCCCCTCACAATAATCCGGATGCGAGAGCTATGTTCATCGGCATGTCCATGGATACCAGAAGAGAAGACATGACCCAGGCTGTTCTGGAAGGAGTTGCTTTTGGACTTCGTGACTCTTTGGAAGTGGCAAGAAGTCTGGGCATTCAGATCGAGAGAACAAAGATCTGCGGCGGAGGCGCCAAGAGCCCTCTGTGGAAGAAGATCATCGCCAATGTCATGAACCTTAAGGTGGATGTCATTGAGAGCGAGGAAGGCCCGGCTCTTGGCGGCGCCATGCTGGCGGCGGTAGGCTGCGGGGAGTACCCGGATGTAAAGACCATCGCGGAAAAGATTGTAAAAGTTGTAGATACCGTGGAGCCGGAGGAAGAGCTTGTACGGAAGTACGAGGAGAAATATCAGAAGTTCCGCAAAATCTACCCCACAGTGAAGTGTCTGTATTAAAAAGAAGCAATGAAATATAGATAAAGCCGGACTCCGGAACCTTTAGATGGTTCCGGAGTTTTTTGCCAGGGCAGGGGTCTGTTTTCATTTTCCATGGACTTGTTATTGAAGGCAAAAACGATTATAATAGTCCCGTACGGTTTACAGCAAAGATACAGACCGGACCAGCTTTTGAATGGAACATGAGAATTAGGAGGTGCTGCAATGCCTGCATTTTACGCACATGACCGGTTTGGGAAAAAGGTTTATTCCAGACTGGAAGGAGAGATAAAACAGACGATCAAAAACCATAGCCGCCAGTTTCGCATCGGACTGCAGGGACCGGATCTTTTTTTCTTTTACCGGCCCTGGCATTCCAACAAAGTTTCAAAATATGGGAACCATCTCCATGAGATATCCGCCTATCCATTCTTCAGACACGGAGCAGCCGTGGTCAGGGAAAAGGGAAGAAACAGTAAAGAATACGCGTATCTTCTGGGATTTGTGTGTCATTTTATCCTGGACAGTGAGTGTCATCCCTTTGTGGAGGCTTATATCAAGAAGAGCGGAGTCCAGCACCTGGAGATTGAGGAGGAGTTTGAAAAACTTCTCCTGAGAATGGACGGAAAAGATCCGTTTGCCTATCCTCTGGCAGATCTGGTGCCGGCGGATGAGACCACAGCGGAGGCCATCTGCCCCTTTTACGATGATATCACAGAGAAGACAGCTCTTCAGTCACTGAAGGACATGCGTCTGGTAAAGAAACTTTTTACAGCGCCTGGACGGCTGAAACATGACACCATCAATACGGTGATGAAACTGACAGGCAAGTATCCGTATATGAAGGGACTGATGAACCAGCACAGGGACAATCTTCGCTGCAGAAAGAGCAGCCAGGAGCTCCTGAGACGATTTGACAGTGCCGTGCACACGGCGGTTGATATGATCTACAGTCTGGATGAGACGATACAGACCGGGAAGGAGCTGAACAAGCGGTTTGACAGAACATTTGAATAAAAATGACAGATATGACAATCTGACAGGGAAACGTATGAGAAGAACGGCTGGTGCATTTTTTCTTGCACTGGCGGTTCTTCTCCTTTCATCCTGTCAGGGAACAGAGTCCCTTACAGCTCCGTCTGTCGGCACGGTTTCTGTCACAGAGGAGGAATTGGCCCTTGGCGATATACCGGAGTACAGCGGAGACCCTTATGTGGAAGTGGAAGACAGTGAGCCTGACTTTACAGAGGAAGAGCTGACAGAGGAACCCTACGAGTCCTACAGTGAGCTGGATGGACTGGGAAGATGTCAGGAAGCACAGGCCTGCGTAGGAAAGGAGACCATGCCGGAGGGAGAGCGGGAGAGCATCAGCGAGGTGAAACCTACCGGGTGGCAGTCCGTGGAATATGAGGAGGTGGACGGGGGATATCTCTATAACCGCTGTCACCTTATCGGCTATCAATTGACTGCGGAGAATGCCAATGAGAAAAACCTGATCACCGGCACGAGGTACATGAACACAGAAGGCATGCTTCCCTTTGAGGATGAAGTGGCAGACTATGTGAAGGAGACCGGCAACCATGTCATGTACCGGGTTACGCCTGTGTTTGAAGGAGAGAATCTGGTGGCTTCCGGCGTGTGGATGGAGGCTGAGTCCGTGGAGGACAATGGACAGGGGGTGTCCTTTAACGTATACGTCTACAACGTGCAGCCCGGTATAGAGATCGACTATGCCCAGGGAGACAGCTGGGAGGCAGCAGATGGCGGCCAGTCGAGGAGCGGCAGCGAAGGTAGCCAGCCAGAAGATGCGGGGGAGGAAAATGCCTATATCCTTAACAAGAATACCCGCAGATTTCACAAGCCGGACTGCTCCAGCGTGGAAGACATCAAAGAAGAAAATAAGGGAGAATTTAGAGGAGACAGACAGGAGCTGCTGGATGACGGGTATAAGCCATGCGGCAGATGTAATCCATAAAAAATGAAAAAACCTTGTGTTATTTATAATAGGTGTTATAATATACATGTAACAAAAAACATACTTAACTGACCTCTTTGTTTTGCAAAGTCGAAGGCTGCTAAGCATCATCAGATTTTGGAGGAAAAGATAAATGAATACTTTAAAAGCTGAAAAGAGAAACATGCAGACAAAAGCAAAGAAATTAAGAAGAGAAGGATTTGTTACCGGCAATGTGTTCGGAAGGGAAATGAAAGAGTCCATGCCGATCCAGATTTTGAAGGCCGATGCAGAGCGTCTTGTAAAGACCCATGGCAAAGGCAGCCAGATTATGCTGGAAGTGGATGGGCAGACCATGGATGTCCTTGTAAAGGAAATCGACCTCAGCCCTCTCAAGACGGAGATCTATGAGATTGATTTTCAGGCACTGGTAAGCGGTGAGAAAGTACATTCTGTCGCAGAAGTTATTCTGCTGAACCATGAGAAGGTTAATACAGGACTGGTCAACCAGACGCTCCACGAGATCGCTTTCAAGGCTGTACCTGCCGCTCTTGTAGAGAAAGTTGAGATTGATGTGGGAGATATGAAGCTGGGCGATTCTATCCAGGTAAAAGATCTGGATATTGCAAAGAATAAAGATATCGATCTGATCACTAATCCGGAGACAACGGTTGTGGCTGTTACAGAGATCCATAATCAGTCTGTGGAGGAAGAGGAGACAGAGGCTGAGGAGGAGGTCTGACAGGCGTTCTCCTGACAAAATAAACGCGGGAAAGAGGCTGTGCTTCAAAGCATGGCCTTTTTTATGGTTACAAAATTCATTTTCTGTGATAATATCAAAGGAGGAACGGAGAAGAAAAGGAGAAAAGGAAGATGGATCTGAAAAGAAAGATCATGGAGGCGGCCTGGGAGCTGTTCCAGGAGAAGGGGTACACGGCGACCACGGTCAATGAGATCATTGAGAAGGCAGAGACATCCAAGGGCGGATTTTATTATTATTTTCATGCCAAAGACGAGCTTCTGAACTCGCTGTACCATTTTTTTGACCGGGAATATAAAAAATACTATAAAAGTATGGACAAGTCGCTGAATCATATCATGCAGATCAAGCTCCTGAATCAGTATGTATTCTATTTTATGGAGGGAAACGTGAAGGTGGATCTCCTGGCGTCTCTGTACAGATCCCAGCTCACTGAAAAAAAGCAGACCAACTTTCTTGATCCGGAAAGGTATTATCTCAAGCTGATCAAAAAGCTGATTTCGGATGGACAGAAAAAAGGTGAGATACGTACAGATCTGACCGTGGATGAGCTGGTGAAGCATATCCTGCTGGTAGAGCGCGGGATCATCATGGATTGGTGCGTGGAGAATGGAGGATACTCCCTGGGCTATTTTGGGGCTCATAGCTTTAATCTTTATATGGAGTTCCTGGAACCATCTGAAAAGGCGGCGGAAGAGTAGAGGAAATCTTCTCTTCTGCTATCTTTTTGTCTGATAGCAAACCGCAGTCTTCTTTTTGAGTAGAAATATGTACAAAATATTATCTGAAAAAATATCTAAAATTCAAAATTAAAATAGAAAATATTTCACAAAAAATATATATTACAAGAACAATATCTTGCCTAAATTGCGCGGTTGTGATACAATTAACAAAAAATAACAGACCACGGTTTCTAGAGGAAGGAGTGATACTATGAGTTATAGTGATATATGTAATGCACCGTGGATGTACATCTGGGTAGGAGTTTTATTGATCGCAGTGATCGTCCAGTGTCTGATCTTCATGAAAAAGGCGTGGACAAGGGCGAGAGGGCTGGGGCTTTCCAATCAGCAGATAAGAAAAGGCCTGACTACGGGAGTGACTATCAGCATCGTGCCTACCCTGCCAGTCCTGGTTGTTTTCCTGTCCCTCATGCCTCTTCTGGGGGCTCCGCTTCCCTGGCTCCGGCTCTCGGTGATCGGCTCAGCCTACTACGAGACGTATGCGGCCACCACCGCGCTGGAGTGTGTGGGCGAGTCTCTCACAGTAAACGGGTACTCGGCTGTGGGATGGATTGCGGCGGCCTGGGTCATGACTGTAGGGGGAAGCGCCTGCATCCTCTGGTCCACCATCATGATCAAGCCTATCTCCTCCCTATACAATAAAGCGGAGAAGATTGATATGGGTCTTGTGCTCGCCATTGGAAGCGGCTGTCTGGCCGGTGTAATGGCATATGTCTCTGTTGCTTATGGCTTCGGCCAAATGTCCACTCAGGGCGTGGTCTTCCTGATCAGCTTTGCCGCAGGTGCGGTCCTTGTGATCCTGCATAAGAAATTTCCAAAGCTGAAGTGGATCTCTGATTATATCATGGCTATCAGCATGCTGGTCGGGATGGCGGCAGCGTGTATCATTTTTTAAGGAGGGAACGGTATGAAGCTACAGTCTAGAGAAGATTTCAACAAATGGACACACAGATTTGGCATACTGTCCAGCCTTGTACTTTTTGTGGGAATGACCGCATTTCCGGTGGTGGCAAGCGCGGTGTACGGCCTGTGGCCGGACTTCAGAGCGCTGTGGCCCGGCTTTATCGCTGTGATCCTGTTCATGGCTCCCTACTGGCCGGCCGAGACCATCGGGTACATGCCCGTCATGGGACCAGGGGCGCTGTATATGTCCTACATCACGGGAAATGTTACAAACCTGCGGATGCCTGCCACGGTGGGCACCATCAATTCCCTGGGTATCAAGCCTAACACAGATGCCTGTCACACCATGGCCATTATCGCCTGTGGTGCGTCGGTCATCACCACAGTGGCCATCGTGGCGATCGGCGTTGTAGTCGCGGCGCCTCTCTCACCGGTGCTCAACTCGCCAACCCTGCAGCCTGCCTTTGACTATGTAGTGCCCGCCCTCTTTGGAGGACTGGTGGCCCAGACCATACTGAAGGGTAAGAAGCAGTTCGGGTTTTATCTCGTTCCCCTGGCGGTCTGCCTTGTATGCTGCTATTTCACACCCATAAGCGGGGCGTATTATATGCTGATCGCCATTGCTGTCTCTGCGGCAATTTATATTGTGGATTATAAAAAAGGAAAAGCAAAGGAGGAGTAACTATGGGAAAACTGACGTATATCATCTGCGGAAAGCTCTATGACGGCTTAGACCGGGAACTGAAGGAAGATCAGAAGATCCTGATCGAAGACGACAGGATCGTGGATGTGGGACCGGAGGTAGAGCAGCCTGAGTCGGCCCAGGTCATCGACCTGTCAGACGCCACAGTCACACCGGGTATGATCGATGCCCACATGCACATGGACAATATTGACTGGCATACGATCCGCCAGGAGGTGTACTACACCTCCGAGGAGCACAAGGCGCTGGGCGTTCTTCGGACGGCGCAGAAGGCCCTCTCCCGCGGATTTACGACGGTTCGCCATCCCGGCGGGATCACCTCCAACGGGTTCGGTGTGCTGGACGTGAGAGATATGATCAACCAGGGATATTTCTCCGGCTCCAGGATCGTGGCGGCTGCAAGGCTCATCTGCACGGCGGGAAGCCATGGGGATCTCTCCCAGACCTTTGCCAGGAGGCCGGAGTTTTCCTTCGCGGTACAGAATATGATCAGCTCTCTTGGGTCGGGAAAGGATTTCTTTGCAAATGCGGTCCGGGAGGAGATAAAGGCTGGATCGGACTTTATCAAGATCATGGCCACAGGAGGCTTTTTTACTCCCTATGACAATCCACGGCAGCAGCAGATGAATGACGAGGAGATGGAGGCGGTCATCCGCACCGCCCACGAGTGGGGCAAGACAGTCACCGCCCACGTGTACAGCCCGGATCATATCCGCAAGCTGGTGGGCTTTGGCATCGACGGACTGGAGCACTGCTCTCTCCTGGACGAGGAGACGGCCCAGATCGTGGAGGAGGCAGGAGCCTACATTGTTCCCACCTTCTGTCCTTACGAGGAGGCAGTCCACTATGACCCGGTGAAGATCCAGACCAAGCAGCCGGAGTTCCGGGCCAAGCTGGAGTACTACAAAGACGCGCTCCAGGCGGGGCGTGAGGTCATCAAGAACTGCAAGTGCAAGCTGGGCTACGGCACAGACCAGGTGGCTACCCACCAGAACTATGAGAGTGGCTACGAGTACAAGGCCTGGCTGGAGAGCGGTATGGATCCCTTCAGGGCTCTGGAGGCGGCTACCAGGATCAATGCGGAGATCCTGATGCTGGACGACAAGATCGGAACCATTGAAAAGGGAAAGCTGGCAGATATCTCTGCCTGGAAACGGGATCTTATGACAGATCCGAAAGCTCTCCTCGACTGCGCCTTTGTCATGAAGGAGGGAGTCGTATATCCTACAGAGAAATGCGAGGATATGGACGAGGAGTCATAAGCATTATGTGAGAGGAGAAAGGGTGTGCGGAAATACCTCTGCACACCCTTTCTTCTTGTGTGGCAGGGAGAAAAAGGCTATAATGCAGATGAGAGAAATCAGGAGGTGTCAGTATGTTCCCGCATATGGTGCTCATTCACAATCAGGAGTACAACAGCCAGAGACTTGAAGATGTGGAGAAAGAATTTGAAAAAGGTTTTGAAAGCCTTAGGCTTTCTGCGGAAGAGATCAGAGGAAAGAAAATAGGCATTGCCGTGGGGAGCCGGGGCATTGACAGGATACAGCAGATCGTCCGCATGACTGTGGAGGCAGTGAAGGCTGCGGGAGGGGAGCCCTTTATCTTCGGAGCCATGGGCTCCCACGGAAATGGAACGGCCCAGGGACAGAGGGAGATCCTGGCCTCCCTGGGAGTGACGGAGGAGGAGACGGGCGCTCCGGTGCTCTGCAGCGCCCAGACAGCTCTGTGGGGTGCGACCGGACAGCACGGGTATAAGGTGTACGGCAATGAGCTTTGTGACCGGTTTGACGCCATTATCCTTGTCAACCGGGTGAAGATGCACACGGATTTTGAGGATGTGACTGAGAGCGGCGTTCTCAAGCTGATGGCCATCGGCATCGGCGGCCCGGCGGGATGCCAGAATGTACACACCCTGGCCCTGAAGGACGGCTACGGGACCGTCATCCGGGAGACAGCGGCCTTTATGATGGAGAAGCTGCCGGTGCTCTTTGGAGTTCTCCTGACAGAAAACGCAGTCCATGAGCTGGACGGCATTTACATGGAAAGGCCGGAGAAGTTTCTGGAGACAGAGAAGCGGCTGCTGGAAAAGGTGAAGAGGGGCCGCATGAAGCTGCCCTCTGACAGCATTGACGTGCTGATCGTGGATGAGATGGGGAAAAATATCTCCGGCTCCGGCATGGACACAAAGGTCATCGGTCGGGTGTATGTGACCGGGCAGGCAGAACCAAAGAATCCCAGGGCATCCAGGGTGGTAGTCCTGGGGCTGACAGAGGAGTCCCATGGAAATGCCATCGGGATTGGCCTGGCAGATTTTTCCACAAGAGAAGTGCTGGACAAAATTGATTTTGCGGCTACGGCAAAGAATGCAGTGGCCTCCATGGCTCCGGCCCAGGGCAAGATTCCCTGTATCCTGGAAAATGACAGGGAAGCCATCCGGGCTGCACTGGATACAGCTGCCATTGAGGATATGGAAAAGGCCAGGGTGGTCCGCATACAGAACACCAATCAGATTGCCCGGCTCTATGTATCTGAGGCGCTGTATGAGGAACTGCGTGAGAACCCGAAGATTCAGGTTATGGAAGGATCGGCTCCCATGGCATTCGACAGGCAGGGAAAGCTGGCACCTGGACATTACGGGAAAGGAGAGGAATGAGGATGGAATACATTTGCAGTTACAGATCACCTATCGGAGAAATGATCATGGCTTCAGACGGGGAACATCTGACAGGGCTCTGGTTTCAGGGACAGAAATACTTCGCAAGCACCCTGGGGGAGAAATATACGGATCTGCAGGGAGACGGCAGCCATCTGCCCGTGTTCGCTCAGACAAAAAAGTGGCTGGATGTCTATTTCGCAGGAGAACAGCCTGCTTCCCTTCCGCCCCTCGCACCGAAGGGCTCTGCTTTTCGCCGGCAGGTGTGGGAGATTCTGCTGGAGATCCCATACGGTGAAACTGTAACTTACGGAGAAATAGCCAGGAAAGTATTTGGCGGCGGGAGAGAGGATGGCGAGGCAGAAAAGAAACGGGGAATGTCTGCACAGGCTGTGGGAGGCGCAGTGGGACACAATCCCATTTCAATCCTCATTCCCTGTCATCGGGTTCTTGGAAGCAGCGGCCAGCTGACAGGATATGCTGGCGGGCTGGATAAGAAAGAGTATCTGCTTACACTGGAAAGAAAGAGCAGATCAGAAAAATGATGGAGCCAGCGAATGCCAGCCATCAAGCCCGGATGTATTCTTTATAAGATTCCTGCTTTCTGTGTGGCCTTTCGCACCGCGTTGTCCTGGAATCGGAAATAATCCGGCCGATGGCGAGACTGAGTGAATTCAAACATGACGCCGTCGCTGTTATAGGTGTGGCTGCTGACAACAGCCACGCAGTTGTAATCATTGACATTCATTTCCAGATATTTTTCGTCAATCTGAGTGATCTTTTCTACGGTCATGATACGCTGGCTGTTGACAATGGTCATGTGGAGATGGTTCTCCAGATATTCGTAGATGGAGTCGGAGGCGATCTCGGGGGTCAGTCCGGGGACAGCGCTTTCCAGAAAGTAGTTGTGATTTATGATGAGGGGCCTGCCGTCCAGATAGTGGAGGCGCTGTATGTAATATAGTTCCGTTCCGGCAGGGAACCCCGTGCGCTCTGAGATCTTCTCGTCAGCAGTCAGTTCCATGAACTGGAGAACTTTCGTAACGCCCCATTTGTGGTTCCTGGCAGATGACTCTTTAAAGGATTCGATGCCGCCGATGGTAAAGGCCGTCTGTTCCACGGGACGGTAGATGTTCCGCACGCCTTTCCCCTGTAGTGTCTGTACATATCCGTCTGATGCCAGCTGGGCAATGGCCCGGCGCACAGTGTTTCTGGAACAGTTGTATTCCTGTACAAGAACGTGCTCAGAAGGGAGCAGGGACTGGCAGGCAAACTCGTTATTTTCTATTTTTTCTTTCAAATCTCTGTAAATAGCTTCATATTTACTTTTTGGCATTTTTTTCACATCCTGTCATGTATGATCCTGTTTAAACAACTTAATATTATTATATGATAGAAAAAAGAAGGAAGTCAAGGATATTTGCCCACATGTTTAAACAAGTTTTACTTGACATGTTTAAACAAGTGTGATATTTTAAACTTGTTCAGACAAGTTGGAACGGATTATCTTGGAAAAAGGAGAGGAAACAATGGCAAAGTATGAAAATGATGTCAGAGAACTTTTGACTCTCATAGGAGGGAAAGAAAACATCCAGGCTGTCTCCCACTGCATGACAAGGATGCGTTTTGTTCTGGTGGATCCGAAGAAAGCAGACGAGAAGGCCATCGAGAAAATTCCCAGTGTGAAGGGAACATTCACGCAGGCAGGACAGTACCAGGTCATCATCGGAAATGATGTATCCGTATTTTACAATGAATTTACCGCATATGCAGGAATTGAGGGGGTCAGCAAAGATGCGGTGAAGGCGGCGGCTAAGACTAACCAGAACCCGGTTCAGAAGATCATGAGCGCTCTGGGCGAGATCTTTGCTCCTCTGATTCCGGCGCTGATATGCGGCGGTCTTGTGCTGGGATTCAGAAATGTGATCGGCGAGATTAACTTCTTTAATAATGGTACGCAGAGCCTGGCGGATATCTCCCAGTTCTGGGCAGGTACATACAATTTCCTGTGGCTCATTGGAGAGGCGGTCTTTCATCTTCTGCCGGTAGGAATTGTGTGGTCCATTACAAAGAAGATGGGAACAACCCAGATCCTTGGTATCGTCCTTGGACTGACGCTGGTGTCCTCCCAGCTTCTTAACGGTTTCAGCGTGGCGGACACAGCGACGGCAGACATCCCGGTGTGGGATTTCGGCTTTGCAAGAGTGGAGATGATCGGCTACCAGGGACAGGTTATTGCGGCCATGATGGCGGGCTTTGTCCTTGTGTATCTGGAGAAATTCTTTAAAAAGCACTGCCCGGAAGTGATCAGCATGATCGTAGTTCCCTTCTGCTCCCTTGTTCCGGCAGTCATTATTGCCCACACGGTTGTAGGTCCCATCGGCTGGAAGATCGGCGATACCATCGCAAACGTGGTATACAACGGTCTGATGTCGCCTTTCGGTGTGGCTTTTGCAGGCCTTTTCGGTCTTCTGTACGCCCCTGTCGTAATGACAGGTCTTCACCATATGACAAATGCGATCGACTCCCAGCTTACAAGCCTCTATGACGGAACCATCCTGTGGCCCATGATCGCCCTGTCCAACATCGCCCAGGGATCCGCGGTGCTTGCCATGTCTGTTCTCCAGAAGAAAAATGAGAGAGCGCAGCAGGTCAACATCCCGGCGTGCATCTCCTGCTACCTGGGCGTTACAGAGCCTGCCCTCTTCGGTGTCAACCTGAAATACGGCTTTCCCCTGGTGTGCGGCATGATCGGCTCCGCCATCGCGGCCATGATCTCCGTGGGAAGCGGCGTGCAGGCTTTCAGCATTGGCGTAGGCGGCCTTCCGGGCATCCTGTCCATCAAGCCAGAGTTCTATCTGTACTTCCTGCTTGCCATGGCAGTGGCTATTGCGGTCCCCTTCATCCTGACCATGATCGTGGGAAGCAGGAAGCTTTCAAAAGAAGCCCTTTATGGTGAGAATGTTACAGTAGAACTGACAGCCGCATCAGTGACAGAGTCTGTGCAGATCCAGGAGGAGTGTGCAGATGAGACGACAGATGAGACAGCAGTCCTCACAGAGCTGAAGGCTGGACTTACAGGAAGGGTTGTTCCTCTCGATGAAGTACCGGACAATGTGTTTTCCCAGCATGTTATGGGAGATGGCATTGCCATTGAGCCTGCGGGGGACACAGTGGTGGCTCCTGCTGATGCAACAGTAAGCGCAGTCATGGCAGACACTGGCCACGCCTGCGGGCTGACATTTGCCAACGGTATGGAACTGCTCATTCATATCGGCATAGATACAGTGGATATGAACGGAGACGGCTTTACTGTACTCATAGAAGAAGGGCAGAAAGTAAAAGCAGGTACGCCTCTGATCCGGTTTGACAGGGAGAAAATCCATGAGGCGGGACATCCTTCCGTGACAGTATTTATTGTTACAGATGAAGGGGATGCAAAGGAGATCCAGTATCTGTCTGGTATGGACGCAGAGGCAGGGCAGACGACTGTGATCCGTTTTCAGTAGATGAGGAGGATGAATAACATGGCAGATTTCAGAAAAAGTGTTGTGTATCAGATCTATCCAAAGTCTTTTTACGACACAAACGGTGACGGACTCGGAGATCTGAGAGGCGTGACAGAAAAACTGGATTATATAAAAGAACTGGGCGTGGATTATATCTGGATGACTCCTTTCTTTGTGTCTCCCCAGAACGATAACGGCTACGATGTGGAGGATTACTACAATATTGACCCCAGGTACGGCACTATGGAGGACTTTGAGAAACTGTCCAGAGAAGCGGACAAAAGAGGCATCCGGCTTATGCTGGACATGGTGTTCAACCACACGTCCAGCCGCCATGAGTGGTTTCGTAAGGCTTTGGAAGGGGATCCGAAATACAAGAATTACTACATTTTTAAAAAAGGAAAAGAAAATGGCGGGCCTCCCACAAACTGGGAAAGCAAGTTTGGCGGAAACGCCTGGGAGTATGTGGAGAAGTTTGACGAGTATTACCTGCACCTTTTCGACGTGTCACAGCCGGATCTGAACTGGGACAATGAAGAGGTAAGATGCGAGATCCAGAAAGTGGTGAAGTTCTGGATGGCCAAGGGCGTCAAAGGGTTCCGGTTTGATGTCATCAATCTGATCAGTAAGGACAAATTTGAGGATGACTATGAAGGAGACGGCCGCCGCTTCTACACCGATGGGCCAAATATCCACAGGTACCTCCAGGAGCTCAATGAGGCCACCTTCGGTACGGACGCGGAGATCATCACCGTGGGAGAGATGTCCAGCACCACTATGGAGAACTGCTATCAATATGCAAATGAGGACGGGAAAGAGCTGTCCATGGTGTTCAGTTTCCATCATCTGAAGGTGGATTTTATGGGAAATGAAAAGTGGGTCATTGTTCCCTTTGATTTTCTGAAACTGAAAAATATTCTTTTTGACTGGCAGACCCACATGGCAGAACATCATGCCTGGAACGCGGTGTTCTGGTGCAACCATGACCAGCCAAGAGTGGTGTCACGATTCGGGAACGAAAAGAAATACTGGAAAGAGTCAGCTAAGATGCTGGCGGCATCCATCCACTGCCTGCGGGGAACGCCCTACATTTATCAGGGCGAGGAGCTGGGCATGACTAACGCCGGATTTACGGACATTTCCCAGTACAAAGATGTGGAGAGTCTGAACCATTTCCGGATCCTTCAGGAGAAGGGCTTAAGCCAGGAGAACGCCTATCAGATCCTGCAGATCCACTCCCGGGACAACAGTCGCACGCCCATGCAGTGGACAGCCGGGGAAAACGGCGGTTTCACAGAAGGGAAACCCTGGATTGAGGTGAATAAAAACTGCAGCACGATCAATGCCCGGGCAGAGCTCGCAGATGACACTTCCGTGTTTGCTTTTTATAAAAAGCTGGTGCAGTTAAGGAAAGATTATGACATCATTGCGTACGGGACGTTTGAGCCGAAAGCCGAAAAAAATCTTTCTATTTTTGCCTACAAGCGATATTATAAAGGCAAGGAACTTCTGGTCATCAATAATTTCTACGGCATACAGACACGTTGGGATGCAGGCGAGGATCTTACAGCTTACGAATGTTTGCTTGGCAATTATGATCAGCAGGATACATGCGGAACAGAAGTGGTTTTAAAACCATACGAAACAATGATTTTGTATAAGTAAGAGAGGAGAAAGAAAAATGAAAACATTCAACTACACCATCAAAGATGAACTTGGTATCCACGCAAGACCGGCGGGACTTCTTGTGAAAGAGGCGAAGAAATTTGAGTCTAAGATCACTCTGGAAGGAAACGGCAAGTCTGCCGATGCAGGAAAGCTTCTTGCTATTATGGGAATGGGATTAAAGCAGGGCGCAGAACTTACGGTGACCGCTGAGGGACCGGACGAGGATGCAGCTATCGCGGCTATGCAGGCATTCCTGGAGAGTAATTTATAAATCCAGAGCCAGAGCAGGTAAGTAAGAAGAAAGGAGTGCGCCATGAAAACTTATCAGGGTAAATCCATACTGAAAGGAACTGCCATTGGAAAGATCCTTTACTATTCCAAGGAAGAGCAGATGGTGCAGAGAAAAAGCATAGAAGATCCGAAGGCGGAGCTGGAGCGCTACGAGGCGGCCAAAGCCCAGGCGGGAGAGCAGCTGAACGCTCTCTACGAGAAGGCATTAAAGGAAGTGGGCGAGCAGGGAGCCGCCATTTTTGAAGTGCACGGCATGATGCTGGAGGACGACGACTTCAACGACTCCATCAAAAATATGATCGAGGCGCAGAAGGTCAACGCGGAGTATGCGGTTGCCACCACCGGGGACAACTTCTCCATGATGTTTTCTCAGATGGAGGACGAGTACTTCAAGGCCAGGTCCGCTGATATCAAGGATATAGCGGAGCGGGTAGTGGGTATCCTCCAGGGAAGGCATGCGGCGGGAGACCTGGGCGACGAGCCCGTGATCCTGGCGGCAAAGGATCTGGCTCCCAGCGAGACTGTGCAGATGGACAAGTCCAAGCTCCTTGGATTTGTGACAGAGCTTGGCTCCGCCAACTCTCACACAGCCATCCTGGCCCGCACCATGAACATCCCGGCGCTGATCGGTATTCCGGTGGATGCGGATCTGGACGGGAAGATAGCTGTCATTGATGGCGTGAAGGGCGAGCTGATCGTGGATCCGGGCGAGGAGACACTTGCTTATTATCAGAATAAGAAAGAGGAAGAGCAGAAGCAGAGAGAGCTTCTTCAGCAGTTAAAGGGAAAAGAAGATGTCACTCTGGATGGAAAGAAGATCCGTCTCTACGCCAATATAGGAAGCGTGGGCGATGTGGCCAGGGTCCTGGCCAACGATGCCGGCGGTATCGGTCTTTTCAGAAGTGAGTTCCTCTATCTTGAGAAGGACACCTTCCCGACAGAGGAGGAGCAGTTTCAGGCCTACCGCACAGTGGCGGAGACCATGGCAGGAAAGAAAGTGATCATCCGTACACTGGACATCGGTGCGGACAAGCAGGCAGACTACTTTCACCTTGCTCACGAGGAGAACCCGGCCATGGGGTACCGTGCTATCCGTATCTGCCTGGATCAGCCGGAGATCTTCAAGACACAGCTGCGGGCGCTTCTTCGCGCCAGCGCTTTCGGCAACATCGGCATCATGTTCCCCATGATTATCTCTGTGAAAGAGGTACAGCAGGCAAAACAGTATGTGGCTGAGATCAAGGCGGAGCTGGATGAGAAGGGCATCCCCTACGGAGATGTGGAGCTGGGCGTTATGATCGAGACGCCGGCGGCTGTCATCATCAGTGAGCAACTTGCGAAGGAAGTGGATTTCTTCAGTATAGGGACCAACGATCTGACCCAGTATACACTGGCCATCGACAGGCAGAACGCAAAGCTCGACAATATTTACGACTCCCATCACCCGGCCGTGCTGGAGATGATCCGCATGACGGTGGAAAACGGCCATAAGGGCGGCTGCTGGGTAGGTATCTGCGGTGAGCTTGGCGCGGACACCACGCTGACGGAGACCTTCCTCAAGATGGGCGTGGACGAGCTGTCCGTGACACCGGGAAGCGTGCTTCCCATCCGTGAGATTATCCGGAATACATCCGTGAAGTAAAAAGTAAAAGCCACTGCGGGAAGGCAGGGGGTAAGAGAGGGCAGGAGAGCGTCTCCTGCTCTTTTTGATTTGAAAAAAATCGTCCAAAGAGGTGCGCAAAGAGTCTTTGCGTGACTTTTCCGCTGAAACCAGCTATGATGAAGATAGATAAACAGGTATTATGCTGGGAGGGGGAGGAAGAGATGGCAAAGATTGGCAGGAATATCAGAGAACAGAGGATGAAAAAGGGACTGTCCCAGGAGGAGCTGGCAGAAAAGCTTTATGTGACAAGACAGACCATATCCAATTACGAGACCGGAAAGTCTAATCCGGACGTGGAGATGCTTGCCCGTATAGCGGAGGAGCTGGATATTGATATACAGCTCCTCATATACGGGGAAACGAAAAAGCGGGATATGAAACAGATCCGCACAGCGGCGGCCAGTCTGGTTGTCATTCTGCTGCTGTATGTGATTTTCCAGAAAATTGCCGGGTATGAGGAGATGGCGGCCCGGACCAGGTTTGAGATGCCGGGCATCAGCCTGTTTATGAGACTTACAGGATATCCGGTCCTGTTTCTGTGGGCCGGCAGTGCGGCGACTTCCTTGATCATGGCACTGACAGGAGGCACCGTGCCTTTTTCCGCCCGAAAAAGCCTTGTTCACAAGGCAGTTCTCGTACCCTTTGCCGGCGGTCTGCTTTTTATGGCCCCTTTTTCTATCTCGTATGTTGTGATTAAGATCCAGTACTGGACAGATCTTCTGTTGTACCCGGAAAAAACCAGCCAAAGCCACGGTTTTACTTTTGGCCCGCTGCTGAACCAGATTTATTTTGAGATGCAGGACTTCATATTTGAATATTCTTCCGGCATATACATGTTATGCTTTACAGCCGGCTGCGTACTATGGCTGACAAAACCAGAAAAGAAGAAAACCAGGCGGCCGTGGGGCGGGGCAGATCATTCAAATCTTCTGTCATAAAGCAGCGCGGCGATCAGCACGACGAAACAGGAACCCGCATTGTGCACCAGAGCCCCGGTGGTGGGTGTCAGCACTTCCATAAGGGACAGCACGATCGCCGCAAAGTTGATGCACATAGACAGGGTGATGCTGGCCTTGATGGTCCTGACCGTGGCATTGGACAGCCGTTTCAGGTACGGGATCTTTGAAATGTCGTCGCTCATCAGCGCAACTTCCGCAGCGTCGATGGCAATGTCGCTTCCCATGCTCCCCATGGCAACGCTCACGTCAGCCGTCTTAAGAGCAGGAGCGTCGTTGACGCCATCTCCGATCATGCAGACTTTGTGGCCTTCGGCCTGTAAGTCTTCGATGCTCTGCACCTTTTCTTCCGGCAGGAGCTCTGCCCGGACCTCGGAGATGCTGACTTGCCGCGCGAAATATTCGGCCGTTTTCTGATGGTCGCCGGTGAGTAAAACGGTGCGGGTGTGCATATCCGAGAGACGGGAAACCATGTCTTTCGCTTCCGGCCGCAGCACATCAGAAAGTGCGATGACACCAATACACTTTTTGCTTTCCGCGACGAGAACAGACGCTTTTCCCTGGGCGCGGAGCCGTGCCAAAGCGGATTGGATCCGGTTATCAATTGAAATACCGTTTTCCGTGAAGAACTTTTCGTTGCCGCAGAGCAGTCTGCGATTGTCCGCCTCTGCAAAAATTCCCTTGCCGGTCGTCATCCTGAAAGAGGCTGTTTCCGTCAATGGCACTTCTTTTGCCTTTGCATACGCCACGATCGCCTTCCCCAGCGGGTGTTCGCTTTTTGCTTCAGCGGAAGCGGCCAGAGAAAGCAGTTCGGTTTCACTGAACGCTCCATCAAAGGAGATGACGTCGCTGACATCCAGGCGGCCGCAGGTCAGGGTACCGGTTTTATCGAAAGCAATTATATCTGTCTTTCCCATTTTTTCAAGGGCTTCTCCTGACTTGATGATCACGCCGTGCTTTGTCGCCTGCCCGATCGCCGCCATGATAGCGGTAGGCGTTGCCAGCACAAGGGCACAGGGGCAGAACACCACCAGAACGGTCACTGCGGTGACGATATTCCCGGTGGATACATAGGCGAGAACTGCGATGAGCAGGGCAACCGGCACCAGCCAGCTGGCTGCTTTGTCGGCGATCCTCTGCATGGGCGCCTGTTTGTTCTCCGCGTCCTGCACCATGCGGATCAGCTTTTGCAGGGAACTGTTCTTCCCTACTTTCGTTGCCAAAATGTCGATTGAACCAAAGAGGTTAATGGTACCGCAGAACACTTCCTCCCCCACGCCCTTGTCAACCGGCAGGGACTCTCCCGTCATAATGGACTGGTCGACCGAAGTTTCGCCGCTTATAATGGTGCCGTCAGCCGGAACCGTCTCACCGGGCAGGATGCGCAGGATATCGCCCTGCCGGATCTCCTCTGCGGGTATCATTTCTGATTTCCCGCCTGTGAGTCTGCGGCCTTTTGCCGGCGCAAGGCTGATCAGGTTTTTCAGGCCCTTTTTTGCCCGGTTTGTGGTGGCCTCTTCTAAAAGCGCGCCGATTGCCATGATAAACACGACTTCTCCCGCCGCAAATAAATCTCCGATCGCAATGGCGGCGGACATGGCAATACAGATCAAAAGGGCAGACGATATTTTGCTGATGCCGGGATTGTGGATGACCCGCCATATTGCCAGGTACAAAAGAGGGATACCGCTGATGACGACAGTGACCCACGCCGGGTCAAAGGGAAGAAAAGAAAGCGGTGCCGGAGAGCCGCCAAGCTCCTCCATTAAGTGCGGGACCAGGTCCAGCAGCAGGAATACGCCGGCCACGATCGTCATGGGAAGTCCGGACAGAAAATCGTTGAATTTCTTTAGCATAATGCACCTCCGATCCGCACGGCATTTCAAACAGGTTTGTTCTTGACGGTTGTTCGCAGCTGCCGTACAATGAATTTGATAACGAACACTTTGTTCGCTTTCATTGTAGGCAAGACACAGAGGGAATACAATGGATAAAATTGCTTCCATGTTTCGTATGGAACATTTTTGAAAAATTGTACGGAAGGAGCTATTATGGACAGACGGCAGCAAAAAACAAGGGCGGCTATTTTCACTGCCTTCAGCACGCTTTTAGCGAAAAAAAGCTACAGCGGGATCACGGTACAGGAAATCATAGACACTGCGAATGTAGGCCGGACAACCTTCTACGCTCACTTCGAGACAAAGGATGATCTGCTGAAGGCCTTATGTGAAAATCTCTTTGGACACATTATCAGCAGCGCGGTGGACTGTACTCACACGCACGGCCTGTACTCCGACAGAAGTGCGCCGGAGTCTGTGTTCTGCCATCTGCTGCAGCATCTGCAGGAGGATGAGAATAATATCCTCGAGCTGCTTTCCTGTGAAAGCAGCGAAGTTTTTCTGCGGTATTTCAAGGACAGTTTAAATGAATTGATAAAGAACCAGTTCGTCGTTCAGAACAGGAAAGTCAATATGGATATCCCGCAGGATTTTTTAGTCAATCACATCTCCGGCAGCTTTGTGGAAATGGTGCTTTGGTGGATAAGAGGGCGGATGAAGCAGACACCGGAGGAACTGGATCGGTATTTTCGGGCAGTCATCGAGCCTGTCCTGTAAGGCGCCATCAGATGGCCCGGGTCCACGCGGATTTACAAGTGATTTTCGGCATGCTAAAATGTAGAAAGGATGCGAAAAGCGTATGCGGCGGCATACTGGGGAAAGAAGTAAAAAGAGAGGGAGGAAGAGAATATGCATGAACTGACAAAACTGATCCGGGAGGACATGAAGCCGGCTCTTGGAGTGACGGAGCCGGGAGCCATTGCTTTTGCGGCGGCGAAGGCCCGAAGCTGTGTTCCGGGGGAGGTGAAGAGCATCAAGGTTTCCATGAACAGCGGCATGTACAAAAATGCTTTCACCTGTGGCATACCCGGCAC
Organism: Lachnoclostridium phocaeense; assembly: GCF_959599685.1. Taxonomy (NCBI): domain Bacteria; kingdom Bacillati; phylum Bacillota; class Clostridia; order Lachnospirales; family Lachnospiraceae; genus Lachnoclostridium; species Lachnoclostridium phocaeense. The sequence continues at coordinate 69,049 of NZ_CAUGIN010000006.1, read as the reverse complement.
CGACCAGGTGGGGAGCGCCTACGCGGCAGCACTTGGGACGGTAGCCGGAGACCCGGAGAAGGGGCTGGAGTGCCTGGCCTGCGTAACGGAGGAGGACAATGTGAAGGCCCGGGAGCTGATCCGGGAGGGAAAGGTAAAGACGGACCTTGACAGCATATCCAGCCGCATCTTTATCGAGGCCAGGGTGGAGACGGAGACGGGAACCGCTGCCGTGACCATACGGGACACCCACACCCATATCGTAAAGATTACTGTGAACGGAGAAACGGTCTTTGAGACGGCCAAAGAAGAAAGAGATGAGCAGGGAGACAGCGGCTTTGGCGGTGAAGAGCACACGATCCATAGATATACGCTGGCGGAGCTGGCATCTTATATAGAGACAGTGGACGCACAGGAGCTGGCATTTATCCGGGAGGCATATGAAGTCAACCTGCGGCTGTTTAACCTGGGACTTGAGAGCCCTAAAACGACCTTTGCCCGTCATCTTCTGAAACTGAATGGGGGCCAGGTGATCTCCGATGATGAACAGGCTACCGCCTCCCTTCTGTGCAACGCGGCTATCGAGGCCAGGGTCATCGGGCTGGATGCACCTGCCATGAGCATCACTGGCTCCGGGGCCCACGGGATCATTGCCACCATGCCTCTTTACGCGGCGTACAAGGTGAATGACTACACGGAAGAGCAGCTTCTTAGGGCTACGGCGCTGAGCTACCTTGTGTGTATGTATATCAAAGAGTACTCGGGAAAACTGTCCGCTTTCTGCGGATGCGCCATAGCGGCCGGTTCTGGTATGGCCTGCGCCCTTGTGTGGCTGCGGGGCGGGTCTGTGGACGATATGACCCACACCCTCGACAACATGGCCAGCAGCATTACCGGCATGATCTGTGACGGCGGAAACCAGGGCTGCACCATGAAGGGAATCGCAGCGGTGGATGCGGCCTACAAGTCTGTGGAGTTCGCCATGAACGGCATCTATATAGCGGATGTACATGGTATAAACGGAAAGACGCCGGAGGAGACCATGCGCAATATGGGGCGGATCGCCTCGCCGGGAATGACCGGGACAGAGAAGACTATTGTGGAGATTTTTGAGGAAAAGCGGCTGTCATAGCCTGGGATTTCTGCTATAATGAAAACAAATCTTTGCCGGGAGGGAAGGAAGATGAGCGGACAGAAAAAGCCTCCTCTTTATAAGAGTTTTGGCTATGCCTTCGAAGGCATTTTTGCCGTGATAAAAAAAGAGAGAAATATGCAGATACACTGCTGTATGATGGTTCTTGTCATCCTTGCAGGGCTGTTTTTTCAGATTTCAGCGGTGGAATGGTGCATCTGCCTTGTGCTTTTTGGTCTCATCATGTCCCTGGAGCTGGTGAACACGGCTGTGGAGTCGGTGGTGGATCTGGTAACAGAGGAGCGCCGTCCCCTGGCAAAGCTGGCAAAAGACGCGGCGGCAGGAGCGGTTCTGCTTGCCTCCATCATGGCGGCTGTGGCCGGGCTGATCATCTTTCTCCCGAAGGGATGGGAGTTCCTTGTGGGAGTGATGGGATAAACCGCGGAGAAAGTGGTAACTTTACAGAAAGACAGATGTGTGAAGGGAGAGATTTCTATGGAAAACTTTGGAGATGGCATTAAAAAACTGCTGTTGGCAGGTATCGGAGCTGTGGCTGTGACGACGGAGAAGTCCAAAGAAGTGCTGGATGAGATGGTAAAAAAGGGCGAGCTGACAGTGGAGCAGGGAAAAGCGCTCAATGAAGAGTTAAAGCACAATATCAAGAAGACCATGAAAGATAAAGTCAATGTGTCTGTAAAGGCATCTACCCCGGAGGAGCTGGACGAGCTTCTGGACCGGATGTCCCCGGAACAGATTGAGGCTCTGAAGGAACGTATTCATGCCATGGAGTCTGAAGAAGCAAAGCCGGAGGAAGAAGGAGCCCATGAGTAGGCAGGAAGCTGCAGACCGGGAAGAGTATGCAAAAGGACAGGAAGGAGCCGGCGCCCAGGAGCCGGGACAGTACAAGAGCCGTCTTAGGGAGATGACAGCGGTCCTTCATAAATATGAGATCACCAAGGGGCTGACGCCGGAGAAGCTGCGGATGATCCTGGAGGACTTAGGCCCCACCTTTATCAAGATCGGGCAGATCATGTCCATGCACTCAGACATTCTTCCCAAAAGGTACTGCGACGAGCTGATGAGACTCAGGTCAGACGTAAAGCCCATGCCTTTTTCGGAAGTCTCGGAAGTGCTGGAGGAGTCCTACGGCTGTTCCTGGGGAGCCATTTTCCGGGAGATCAATGAGAAACCGCTGGGGTCTGCCTCCATTGCCCAGGTGCATAAGGCTGTTTTGAAGGACGGTTCCCCGGTAGTCATCAAAGTACAGCGCAAGGGGATCTACGGCATCATGGCCAGGGATATCGCCCTTCTCAGGAAGGCTGTGCGCCTTCTCCCGCCGGTGAGCATCAAGGGCATGGTGGATCTGGATATGGTCCTGGGCGAACTGTGGGATGTGACCCGGGAGGAGATGAACTTTCTGACCGAGGCCGCCAACATGGAGGAGTTTGCCCGGAAAAATGAAGGGATTGCCTATGTCGGATTTCCGGTACTCTACCAGGAGTACACAACCATTCATGTGCTTGTCATGGAGTATATCGACGGCTTTAATATTGATGATAAAGAGACGCTGCTGGCAAACGGCTACGATCTGAAAGAAGTCGGAAGCCGCCTGGCAGATCACTACATGAAGCAGGTCATGGAGGACGGCTTTTTCCATGCAGATCCCCACCCCGGCAACCTGCGGGTGAGAGACGGAAAGATCATCTGGATCGACATGGGGATGATGGGACGCCTCACTGAGAGGGACCGGGAGTATATTGCCCTGGCCGTCCGGGGTGTGGCGGTGAACGACGTGGGGCTTATACAGGAAGCGGTCATGGCTCTGGGAGAGTTTAAGAAGAACCCGGATCCAAGCCGTCTCTATGAGGATATCAGCAGTCTTCTGACAAAATACGGCACAGTGGACATGGGGCAGATCGATGTGGCGGAGGTCATGATGGATCTCATGGAGGTCATGAAGGAGAACGGCATCATCATGCCCCACGGGCTCACCATGCTGGCCAGGGGACTGACCCACATGGAAGGGGTGCTGGCAGATATTGCTCCGGAGATCAACATGGTGGAGATCGCGGCAGGCCGGATCAAAGAGAACATCATCAGAAATTTTGACTGGAAGAAAGAGCTGAAAAGCGGCGGAAAGACGCTGTACCGGGCAGTGCAGAGAGCGCTGGACATTCCGGTACTTGTCTCAGACGCTGTGCAGGGCTATCTGAAGGGACAGACAAAGGTGAACCTGGATCTGCATGCTTCGCCGGAGCTTGCCAGGCTTTTAAGAAGGATGGTCCAGAATATTGTCATGGGCCTGTGGGTCATGGCGCTGCTCATAAGCTCCAGCATTATCTGCACGACGGATATGAAGCCGAAAATCTGGGGCATTCCCGCCCTGGGAGCGTTCGGGTATGTCATCGCCTTTGGCATTGTCATGTATGTATTTCTGAAACATCTGTTTTCAAAAAAATAAAGATATGTGAAAAAATCCTCTCCTTATCTAGGAGAGGATTTTGTGAATGACAGGGGAGAGCCTTCGTGCTGTCAGCGATGCCAGGACGCACAGGAGGAAATCTCCCGAAGCTGTCAGAATAAGACAGTTAAAGATCACCACGCTCCAGGGAACGGGGGTGCTGAGTATGTAATTGCTGACAAAGTAGTAATACAGATTGCCGGACAGATACATGACCACAAATCCTGCCATGGAGATGGCCAGGTAGGAAAGGATGTGCCTGGGGTGAAAAATCTCCGTCAGCCATCCTACCACGGCTGCTGTGAACAGAAAGCCCAGCAGAAAGCCGAAGGTGGGCCGCAGCAGATAGGAGGGGCCGCCTCCGGAGGCGAAGATGGGAACGCCGCAAAGTCCGATGAGGAGGTAGATCCCCACACTCAGACTGCCGTGTTTTCCTCCCAGAATAAACCCTGCCAGCAGGGCAAAATAAAACTGCAGGGTAAAATGCATGGGCAGAGGCTGTACAGGGATCGTGATCTGTATGAAAGCCCCGATGGCTACAAGGGCGGTGAAAAGACCGCAGAGAGTCAGTGTCTGTACTTTTTTGTCCGCTTTCGGGACAGAGTTTCCGTTGTTGTAATTCATCAATTTTATACACCTGCTCAATAAAAATCAAATGGTTCCATGTGTGCAGCCTGTAGGAAAGCTGCATACTTTTTTATTATAGGAGGGGCCATTCTGATTGTCAAGAAAAGCAGCGCCGTCCTCAGACAGCACTGTTTTTCTTTTTTTCTTTCATGTTTGCCAGGGCCGTGATGAGAAAGGCCAGAACCGCAGCCACCAGCATACAGATCAGAAACTGGATCCCGTGCCCCTCATTTGCCATGGCAGGTGCTACCACAGAGGGGACGTAGGCTGTGCCCCGCACGTTGAAAAGTCCCACCAGGGCGCCGGATGCACAGGCGCTTATAAGAGCTCCGGCAAATACGATCCGGCTGGAGAACATAAAGGGGTAGGCGGCCTCCACAAACGTACCGAAGCCTACGTTTACAAGAAAGCCGGGGAGAGCTGCCGCTGCCTGCCCTTTGTCCCTGGGGAACAGCACATTTGCCAGGGTGATGCCGGCAGACACCATGACAAGCCCTGTCATGTCAATGGCTCCCAGGAAGCTGAAGCCTGCCTCCTCCATCTCCAGAAGAACGATGGGGAGGATGGCTGCATGGTATACGCCGCCGATGATGGCGGGCCAGATCAGCACGCCGGCCAGGGCTCCTGCCAGCACCGGATTGATGTCAATGGCGGCATTGATGACATCGCAGATCCGGTTCCCAAGCCACAGAGCCACCGGGGAGATAAGGTACATGCCGATGAGTCCTGCTGCCAGGCCCCCCAGGCCCCCTGCGGCGATGTTGGCCGTTGTTCCCGGAATGTTGTGGCGGAAACAGAAGATGCTGATATAGTAGGAGAAGACACCGGCCACGATACCGACAACAAGGCCTCCTATGATGCCGCCGTCCACAGCCAGTACGCCGGAGACGATACCGGCTACCACGCCCACTTCATCCAGGCCGGACACCTGCTTTGCCGCAATGGCACAGATGACTACGGGGATGGCAGCCACCAGGGTGTCAAAGACACTGGAAAGGTCGGTGAAAACGGGGATCCGGCTGATGGCAAGACAGATGGCCATGGCGATGAAGGCCGGCAGGCTTGTCATCATAATGCCGCGAAAGTTGATCCGCTTCCATATATTGGCCTGGAGATTTTCTGCCGCCTGCGCCCCTGTCTTTCCGATGACCGGGCGGTAGCGGACGCCCCACTCTTTGGCAAAGGCGGTGGTGAAAGCCACGGCCCTTGTGCGGTTTGTGGTTCCGGTGGTGCCGGAGGCAGAGAGAACTTTCCCGCCCATGTTCTGTACCTTTGCCACAGAGCTGCCGCCGGTGCCTGCCAGGGGAAGCCCCTCCTCTATGGCAGCCTCAAAAGCCAGGTGGTTGATCTTTTCCGGCTCTGCGCTGACGAACATGACACCGTCGATCTGTCCGGCCCGGATCTGCTCTGCAATCTGTGCGTCCACTGCAAGGGCTGCCTCATTGATCCGGGAGAGTGTACCTTCCTTCTCCAGGTACAGGTTGCCGTCCCTCCATGTATACAGCTTGGCGGGGCTGTCCGGAGACGCTGTGTCCAGGCTGGCGGACGCCAGTATGTACTGGACGGCTGCCACTTCCATCTCCGCTGCGCGGGCCTGCAGGAGGATCTCCTTCATCATACCCTGGATGTCGCTGCCGCCCTGTTTGAAAAGATTGCCTCCGCTGCTTCCTATAAATGCAATTTTTTTCATACACTTTTCTCCTCTACTACTTTATCATGATAAAACACTAACAACTTAAACAGTATAACATAGTGAATGAAAGGACGCAAGACTTTATCGTGTGTCCAGGATACTCTGGACAGGTCGGAACTGAAGATAGTATAATGGAAAGCAGTAAGAAAGACAGAAGAAAGAGAAGCAAAGGAGGCAGAAGGAAGCATGACAGGTTCTGAGAGAAGAGCGGACATTGTCCGCCAGATCAAGGAGGCCCGCAGGCCGGTTCCGGCAAAGAGCCTGGCAGAGCTCTATCATGTGAGCCGGCAGGTTATTGTACAGGACGTTGCACTGATCCGGGCGTCCGGCTATGACATCATTTCCACCAACCGGGGGTATATACTGACCGGGCCGGAGAGTGTCAGCCGGGTGTTCAAGGTGAACCACACAGATGAGCAGCTTGGTGAAGAACTGTGCGCCATTGTGGACCTGGGAGGAAACGTGGAAAATGTCATGGTAAATCACAGAGTTTACGGACATATGGAAGCGGAGCTGCATATCAATTCCAGAAGAAGAGTAACAGAATTTCTGAATGACATTGAAAGAGGAAAATCCAGTCCTCTTAAAAATATTACATCTAATTATCACTATCATAAAGTTACGGCGGACAGCGAGAAGACGCTGGATATGATAGAGGAAGAATTAAGGAAAAGAGGATTTCTTGTAGAACAAAAGGAAGATACAGGAGAGAACAATGACGAGACTTAGCACGCTCTGTTACATTGAGCAGGATGGAAAGTATCTGATGCTTCACCGAACGGTGAAGAAAAATGATGTAAATAAAGACAAGTGGATCGGTGTGGGCGGCCATTTTGAGGAGAAGGAAAGTCCCGAGGAATGTCTCCTGCGGGAAGTGTGGGAGGAGACAGGCTATACGCTCACCTCCTGGCAGTACAGGGGGATCGTTACCTTTGTCTATGGTGAGGACACCGTTGAGTACATGTCCCTCTACACGGCGGACGGATTTACAGGGGAGGCTCATCCATGCGACGAAGGACAGCTTGAATGGGTGGATAAGGAGGAGGTGCTCCGTCTCAATATCTGGGAGGGGGATAAGATCTTCTTCCGTCTCTTGAATGAGGGACGGCCTTTCTTTTCCTTGAAGCTGGTCTACGACAAAAGCGACACGCTTCTTGAGGCGGCTCTGGACGGAGAACCCCTGGAACTTTTCGATATCTTAAATGAAGACGGGACGAAAACCGGCCTTGTCAGGGAGAGGGGAGTGGCTCACCTGGAGGGGAGTCTGCATCCTACCTCCCACGTCTGGATCGTCCGGGAAAATGACCGAAGTGGCTGGGATCTGCTGCTTCAGAAAAGAAGCGCCTGCAAGGACTCCAATCCCGGGTGCTGGGATATTTCCTCCGCAGGACATGTGGAGGCCGGGAATGACTATCTCCCTGCTGCTCTCCGGGAACTTTCCGAGGAGATAGGCATCCGTGCCCGGGCGGAAGAGCTGCACTTTGTGGGTATGCGGCGCGCACGGTTTGAGGATGTCTTTTACGGCAGGCCTTTCCGGGACAATGAACTGAGCGCCATCTACATCTACCGGGAACCGGTGGACGAGAAGGCCCTCACGCTGCAGGCCTCGGAGGTGGAAGAGGTGCGGTGGATGGACTTCAAAGAGTGTTGGCGGCAGGTGGAAGAGGGAACCCTGCCAAACTGCATGTATCTGGATGAGCTGAAAATGGTGGGCGACTGCCTTTTTAACAGAGGAAAGGAGAAGTAAGAAGATGACAGGACAGGAAGACATCAGGATCCGGCTGGAAAATGAAATGCTGGAGGCACAGATCAGCCTGCACGGAGCAGAGCTGAAATCTTTAAAGAAAAAAGCGAAAGGCACAGAATATATGTGGTGCGCAGATCCCGCTTACTGGGGAAGGACATCCCCCGTTCTCTTTCCCTTTATAGGCAAGGTGCGGGATCAGAAATACAGGATCGGTGATACGGAATATCCAATGGGACAGCACGGCTTTGCCCGGGACAAAGATTTTGTTCTGGCGAGTGTGTCACAAAAGGAGGCCTGGTTTGTCCTGGAGGATGATGAGGAGACGAGAAGCGTGTATCCGTTTCCTTTCCGTCTGGAGATCGGATACCGCTTGGATGAAAAGGAGATCTGCGTGATGTGGCGGATCACAAATACCGGAGACAGTGGCATGTATTTTTCCATCGGAGGGCATCCGGCTTTCTGCTGTCCTCTGCGAGCGTGGGAAAAACAGACGGACTACAGCCTGTGCATCCGGGACAGAGAGGGCAAAAAGATGGGATACTTTGTCAACCGGGTATTCGGGCAGAACGGACTTGCCACGGACCAGGAAGTTACATATGAGCTGAAGGACGGACTTCTTCCAATCGAAGAACACCTTTTTGACGGGGATGCGCTGATCCTGGAAAACGGACAGGCCGGCAGCGTCTCTCTTGTGGACCCGAAGGGAAGAGAATATCTGTCCCTGTCCTTTGACGCGCCCCTTGTGGGCCTTTGGTCCCCGCCGAAAAAGCAGGCTCCCTTTGTCTGTATCGAGCCCTGGTACGGCAGATGCGACAGGGAAGGATTTGCCGGCGAGCTGAAAGAGCGGGAATGGGAGAACAGTCTGAAACCCGGGAAGGTCTTTGAGGCGGCGTACCGCATCAGAATTGCATAACAGGAAGACCCCTGCAGGAGCATGGATGCCCGCAGGGGTCTTCGTTTGTCTTACTTTTCTTCGTTGAAAGAGAGGATGTAGCAGTAGTTATGGTTATAGTCTGGCGCGTCAGCATCAGACCATTCGTCCTCTTCCAGGCTGTACTCCCGGGTGTCCTCCTGCACCCTGGCCTCGATGTCCGCCGGGGCGTCTGGAATGGTCTCACCCTTCTCGTAGAGAGGCAGGATTCGACCTCCTTTTCCCACAAAATAGACGCCGTCGGAGGTCTGGCGCGTCAGTTTTTCCTCCGCTGTCACAGGATCTTCCCGGTAGTAGGAGAGCTCTTCCGGCACAAGGAAGTAGAAGGAAGAAGAGTAGCCCTCTGCTTTGGTGAAATCCGACCAGTACCGCTGCAGGGAGATCCCGTTGGTATTACCTCCGAATGCGGAGAAATCCACTTGGGGGCTGCCTTCATCCTTCACCACATACTGGCGGTCAAAGGCGGAAATGTAGGAGTCCACGGTGAAGGAGCAGTAGATGGCGCCGTTTTCCAGCCGGTATACATCCTGGACCTTCACGTCATCCACGGGGATCCTTTTGTCCAGAAATGGCACAGCCTCCGTCACTTTCTCCCTGGCAGAGACGATAAAAGGAGCGGAAGAGGTGCAGAGCGTGTACAGGGTAAGCAGGATCACAGCAGCCACGCCGCCGATGATGAGCTGCCGGAATGTCAGCTTCCGGGATGCTTTTTTAAAAAAGTCCCAGTCCGCCTTTGAGGGATCCCCCGCCTCCTCAGGGGGGACGATCTCTGGCAGCTCTGTATTCATCTGCTCATAGTATTCCTGGCAGTCCTGGCAGACGGAGAGATGATCTTCCACCATGTCTTTGCTGGCATCGCTGCACACATTGTCTTTGTAGAGGGGCAGCAGATCCCGTATGATGTCGCAGGAAATTTTCATAATAAGCACATCCTTTCTGTTTATTTAAGGCAGGCTGCCATCCGGCAGCTCTTTTAAAATCTTCATTCTTGCTCTGTGGTAGGTGACCCTGGCCCAGCTTTCCTGTTTCCCGAAAATGTCTCCGATCTCCCGGAAACTGAGTTCCCCCAGCGCCCGCAGGGTAAAGACTTCCTTGTAGGGCTCATCCAGACAGTGGAGGATCCGGTAGATGGAGAGGGCATCCTCCTTCTTGATACAGGACTCGGCCATGTCCGGGGAGGGGGACTGCCGGGAAGAAAGGCTTTCTTCCACATCGCTTTCCGGCAGCAGGCGCCGGCTTTTCCGGAGCTGGTCCAGATAGAGATTTCTGGCGATCTGGCACAGCTAGGATGTGACGGAACAGTTTCCTTTGAAATGCCGCATCTCTTTGAGAGCCCGGAAAAAGGTCTCCTGGGTGATCTCCTCTGCCGTGTGGGGATCCCTGCTCATGGAGAGGACAAAGAGATACACATCCTTGAAAAATCGGTGATAAAGTTCTTCAAAATCCGCTTTCACTGTGCCGTCACCTCCCCTCTTTGTCTGTTAGACGTACAAGACCCTACTTTTGTTACAGATTTCTGGAAAAAAGTTTTCTTTTTTTACAGGAACTGTCATATATGGTATGATAGCGGCAGCATAGTATTTTGTCTACAGTGAGATGCGGAAAGAAAGTGACAGTGAAGAAAGGAGGATGACAGGGTGAAGATCGGGATCATAGAAGATGACCAGCTCCTGGGACAGGCACTGGAGATTTTCCTTGAAAAAGAGGGATTTGAGGCAGTCAGAGCCCGCTCCTGCCGGGAGGCTTTGCAGACGGTGGACCCTGGCGTGTCGCTCCTCCTTGTGGACATTACCCTTCCCGACGGGGACGGGATCAGCCTGTACCGGGAGATGCAAAAAAGAGGACATATCCCGGCTATTTTCCTCACTGCACGGGACGAGGAGGACGACATGCTGGCAGCTTTTGACGCGGGGGCGGACGATTATGTGGTAAAGCCGTTCCCTATGAAGGTGCTGTTAAAGAGGATCCGCGCTGTCCTCAGGCGGACAGCCGGACAGGATACCCTGACATTCCGTGACCTTACGCTCTGCCCGGAGAAGAAGGAAGTGTACCTGGCCGGGGAGAAGGTTGCCCTTACGCCCAGGGAGTACAGGCTCCTGGAACTTTTTATGAGAAATAAGGGGAGAGTGCTGGAAAAGGAGAGTATCCTGGAGCAGATCTGGGATATGGACGGACAGTTTGTGGGAGAGGGGACAGTAAGTGTTACTGTGAACCGGCTCCGCAGAAAGATTGATACACGGCCGGGGCAGGAAAGCTATATTACCAATGTCTTTGGCTTCGGCTACCGTTTCGGGGAGTAAAAGGGAGGCGGTTTTTATGTGGCTGTGGATGGCAGCAGGAGCAGTCATCGGAGCAGGAGGCACCCTGCCTCTTGTTCTGTATATACAGAGAAAAAGGAGAGCGGCAGAGCTGGAAGCCCTGTCCGGCCTTATCAAAGATGTGCTGGATGAAAAGGAGATACAGGAGACAGGGGCGGGGGAGGAGACGCTGTACGCCCGCATGGAGCATATGCTTGTGCGGATCCAGCGCATGTCCCGGGGGCGGCAGCAGGAACTCGAGGAGAGCCGCAGCCGGATCCAGAAGCTGATCACGGAGATCGCACACCAGATGCGCACCCCGCTGGCAAACGCAGGGACTTATCTGGAACTTCTGGAGGGGGAGCTTTCGGACAGGAAACTTCCGGCAGACTCTCCGGCCCCGTTTTACCTGGATGCAGTCCGCGCTTCCCAGGAAAAATTGCAGTTTCTCACAGAGGAATTTATTAAGATGTCCCGGCTGGAAAACCGGATGATCCGTATACGAAAAGAAGAGACGGATATTGGAGGGACACTGGAGTGCGCTCTTGACCGGCTGCATATGGCGGCAAAGAAAAAGGAACTTACAATCTGTGCGCAGATACCGGAGGGCCTGTCCTGTCCCCATGATCCGGGCTGGCTGGGGGAGGCTCTGTGGAATGTGCTGGACAACAGTGTGAAGTACAGCCATGAAAAAGGAAGGATCTGGGTGGAAGTCTCCTTAAGTGAGATGTATCTGACCATCCAGGTGGCGGACGAAGGGATCGGCATGGAAGAGGGGGAGGAAACCCTGGTGTTCCAGCGGTTTTACAGAGGCAGGCGGACAACCTCTTTTGAAGGCTTTGGTATCGGCCTTTATCTGGCCAGGGAAATCATCCTGCAGCATGACGGCTTTATGACTATCCGGCGCGGGGAACCTGGAGTAGAAGTGAAGATCTGTCTTCCAACCGCATAAATAAGTTGACGATAAGTATTTCCATAATCTATAATAAATTACATAAAAAGTAAACATATGAAGAGGAGGAAAGCCTATGTCATCGTTTTATGAAGAACTGGAAAAAAGAGGAGAAGAGCTGGGAATGGCCCGGGAGGAGATGGCTCTTTACGCGGCAAAAAGGCAGGGGGAGTTTACGGTGGAGGATTACCGCAGGCTTCCGGACGAGGTGAGGGCTGAGCTCATAGACGGGGAGCTGATCTATATGGAGGCGCCCGGCTACACGCACCAGGAGCTGATTATGGAACTGTCTGTTGAGCTTGTGAATTATATCAGAGCTAACAAAGGAGCCTGCCGGGTCGTCCAGTCCCCTCTGGATGTACAGCTTGACTGTGACGACAGGACCATGGTGCAGCCGGATCTGATTGTCATCTGTGACGAAAAGAAGATTGTAAGGAAAGGGATCTATGGCGCGCCGGATCTGTGTATAGAGATCCTGTCCCCCTCCACCAGAAAGAAAGACTGTACGCTGAAGGTGCAGAAATATATGAACGCCGGAGTCCGGGAATACTGGATCGTGGATCCGGACAAGAAGGCAGTCATTACCTATCGGTTCGAGGGGGAGGATATTCCCGGCATTTCCATGTACACTTTTCAAGATAAAGTGCCTGTGGGAATTTTCGAGGGCAGCCTTGAGATCGATTTCCAGGAAATCTTAGGGAGACTTCGCTTTTGTTAGGAGATTGTAAGATTTGTCCTCTATACTGAAAACAGAATACGGCGGCAGGAGTGTGTGTCCGTTCCTGCCGCCTTTTGCATAAAAGGAGGAAGACAGCGAAATGAAGATCTTAAAGGCCGCAGGCTTGAAGAAATATTATGTGACAGATACTTACCAGGTGCGCGCCCTGGACGGAGTGACCCTGGATGTGGAAGAAGGAGAGTTCCTTGCCCTGGTGGGCACGTCCGGCAGCGGCAAGACCACCCTTCTCAATCTGCTGGGAGGACTGGAGGAGCCTACCGCAGGCGGGGTGTGGATACGGGGAAACAGTCTGAAGGATATGACCCGGGAGGAGAGGACTGTTTTTCGCAGGAGGAACATAGGATTCGTCTTCCAGCAGTACAATCTTGTTCCCATGCTGGACGTCTATGAAAATATTGTCCTTCCTCTCCGGCTGGACGGGGAGGAGGCGGACGAGGCGTTTCTGGAGGAGCTGTCGGCGGCCCTTGGGATCCGGGAACTGCTGGGCCGGATGCCCGGGACCCTGTCCGGGGGACAGCAGCAGCGGGTGGCCATTGCCCGGGCTCTTGTTGTCAAACCGGCCATTTTATTAGCGGATGAGCCGACAGGAAGTCTGGACTCCGTGACAGGAATGGAAGTGATGGGACTTCTAAAGACCTGCGCCGCCCGGTTTCACCAGACTGTGATCCTTGTCACGCACCAGGAGGAAGCGGCCCAGATGGCAGACCGGATCCTGCGCATGTCTGACGGAAAGCTGGTGGACGGCAGACAGAAAGAGGGACGGTCTGAAAAGGAGGGGCGACATGCGGGAGTGTAATGGAAAAATAAAAGGAAGTGCCCGCAGGGCCATGCAGATGCTCATACGAAGAAGCGCCCGCGCAGCGCAGGGCAGGAACCGGATACTCTTTTCTGCCGTATTTTTTGGCGTGGTGTCACTGGCGGTCATCTCTGGCATCTTCGCAGGCAGGGTCCAGGCGGAACAGACCCGGGCCATCCGGCAGGCGGGTACAGTAGCCGCCACCTGTCTGGAAGGAGGAAATGCTTCCCAGTACGAAAGGCTCCGGAAACTTTCCTACATCCGGGAAGCAGGGCGGAGACGGACTGTGGGCAATGCGAAACGTCCGGATAAGGAGGGCAGCGTCTGCCAGATCTGTGCCCTGGATCTGATGGCGTGGAAAGAACTGACAGAGCCTGCATACACGGATATAGAAGGACAGTATCCTTCCGGGGCGCAGGAGATCATGCTTCCGGTGCGGGCCCTTAAGGAGCTTGGGATCAGCAGTCCGAAGCCGGGGATGGAAATATCTCTTGAGGTGGAAGTGGGACTTTTTCAGAAAGAACAGGAGACTTTCACCTTAAGCGGCTGGTACACAGACTACACAGCGGCCTCCGGGACGGCGGCCCAGGGATATATCTCTTTAGAGAAGCTGGAGGACTGGGGCGGCAGTCTGGATGAGGATGTGGACATACTGATCCTGCAAAAAGACAGCCTGAGCGGCAGGCAGGCTGAGGAACAGCTTTACCGGGATGTGGAGATGGCATCTGACTCCCAGCGGTTTACCGGGGGAAATACAGCCTCTTACAATGCCGTGCGGCGTCTGGCCGGAGGGTACGGGGCGGCGCTCCTTGCAGGGGGGGGCATTCTGGCGGGCGTGTTTTTTCTCATCTGCAATGTGATGCAGATTTCCATGGCGGGTGACGTCCGGCAGATGGGGCTTCTGCATATTGTGGGGATGACAGATGCCCAGCTCAGGGCATTCTATATGGGGCAGCTTCGCAGACCGGTTCTGGGAGGAGCCCTGGCCGGGGCAGGGATTTCTCTTCTCGTGCTGCTTACATGGCTTCCCGGAATACTGGGAGAAAAATATCTGAAAGACTGGGGAGGCGCTGGGAGATGGATGTTTTTCCGGCCGGAGTTTCTGGTAGTTCCGGCTGTATTTACCATTCTGACTGCAGTCCTGGCGGCCGCGTCAGTGATCCTCAGGACTTTCCGGCTGTCAGCTCTGGAGGCTTCCGCCTACACAGGAGCTGATCCTGGCAGACAGCGGGAAAACAAAAGGAAGAGGAAACAAAAGAGCCGTTCACCCAGGCGGGAGCTTGTCTTCATGGCATGGCAAAATGTGCTGCGCCACAGAGGGCGGTTTTTCCTTACGGTCCTGTCTCTTTTTCTCGGCATGGAGGCAGCCCTATGTGCCATAATGATGGCACGGGGCGCGGACTATACCCATGCCATAGAAAAGAAGCCGGACTTTGTGGTGGCGGGAAGATCCGGCTACCCGGCGGAAGAAACAGAAGGGCAGCAGGGAACTGATCTGGAGAGTGACCCCTTTGTCACCGGCAAAACCACACTGATGCTGCTTTACGACAATGACTATGACGAGTTCTCTCCTGTCAGCAGCGCGGTGAAGGAGGAGATCCTGTCACTGGACGGGGTAGAGGGGAGCAGTGTGTATCTTGCAGAGGGAGGTTACCTGTCTCCTTCTTTCAGCCCCAAAGCGTTGGAGCCTTTAAATGACTCGGGTGACACGGTGGAAGAACTGGAGGAGGAGTATGGTTCTTCCGGACTTCCGGTGGAGGTGATGATCGGGGCGGACCACTGCACGGTTCAGATTTTATCCCAGGAGGAGATCCGGGAGCTGGCAGACTTTGCCGGAAAACAGGACCCTGGCCTTGACATGGAAAGTCTGGCAGACGGCACAGGGGTTCTTCTCCTTCACGACCACATACTGTCGCCGGCAAAGGAAGAGCAGGCCCGGGAGAGCGTGGGGGAGCCTGTCCGCTTTTCTGCCCTCTGGTCAAAAGAAGAAAGAGAGAAAAGGCTGGAGGCGGACCCGGAGGAACTGGAAAAGATGGGGGAGCAGCCCGGAATTACCTCAGAAGCCTTCACTCTGTGCGGCTATATGGATACACAGGCGGAGGGATTTCCGGATTTTCCAAGGAGCTGGCACGGAGAAAGCATGCTTTATTTTGTCATCAGTGAAGAGGGTTTTGAAAAGCTGCCTACAGAAAAGAAAACACTGCTTATGGAACTGGATGCCCGGGACGGGAAGGAGGCGGACGTACAGAAAGGGATAGAGCAGATCACCGCAGCGGAGAACCGGCGAAGGGACGAGGCTGGCGAAGCAGGCCTCTTATTGATCAGCGCCGGTGATCTTATGGAGGAGGCCCGGAGCTATATTATGGTCAGCAACCTGGTTTTTGGGATCATTGCCGCTGTGCTGATCTTTGCCGGACTTCTGAATTACTTCAATGTCTGTGTCACAGGGATGTTGTCCCGGAAAACAGAGTTTGACATGATGGAAAAGATCGGTATGACAAGGAGGCAGCAAAAGGGACTGATCCTGGCGGAGGGAGCCATCTACCTGCTTGTGACGGCAGCTCTTCTTCTTGTCCTGGGCAGTGCAGTGCTGGCCGCTGTCGGAGCGTATATGGGCGGCCGGATCTCCTACTTTACCTTTTCCTGGCCGGTGTGGCAGGCAGCAGGGATGGAAGCGGCCCTGGCGGTAATCTGCCTGGGAGTACCGGAGGTTATGTACAGGAAGGTACATTGCTAAAGCTCTTAGATTGACATATTTTTCCGTTAGAATTTCCTTGACAAATACGTGGATGATGCATACAATAATCATATCAAAATAATTTGATGTGAGGTGCTGGGATGGAAAAGAAGTATCAGGAGCATGCGAAAGTTTTCAAAGCGTTTTGTGATCCTAAACGTCTTGCTATACTGGAAGAATTACGAAGCGGTGAAAAATGCGCCTGTAAACTTCTGGAACCATTGGATTTGACACAATCGGGATTATCATATCACATGAAAATACTGTGTGAATCGGGAATTGTCATCAGCCGCCAGGAGGGAAAATGGACCTATTATCGTCTGAGTCTGTCCGGCAGAGATAAAGCACTTGCTCTGCTGGAAAAGCTGGCTACACCCGGTACAGAAAATGTAAATTAAACGTCATCTGATCTCAGGTGGCGTTTCATTAGGTATAACACATCAAAAAAAATTGATATATTGAAAGTAATGGATCATGCAGAAGTTTGTATACGAATATGCCACAAAGGTTTATTTTGGAGAGGGAGCAGCAAAAGAGCACCTGGCAGCGGCTGTGTCCGCTTACGGCCCTCATGTGATGCTGGCTTACGGCGGCGGTTCCGTGAAGAAGAACGGCATCTACGATGAGGTGAAATCCATCCTGGAAGGGGCGGGCAAAGAGGTGACAGATTTTTCCGGCATCATGTCCAATCCTACCTACGTCAAAGTGCAGGAAGGAGCGCAGCTTGCAAAGAAGGAACACATTGACTTTATCCTGGCAGTGGGCGGCGGCTCTGTCATTGACTGCTGCAAGATCGTGGCAGCCCAGGCAAAGACAGACAAGGACCTCTGGGAGATGGAGATGACAGACCATCAGTTCCCTTCAGAGGTGATTCCCATGGACGCCATTGTCACCGCTTCCGGCACAGGCGCTGAGATGAACGGCGGCGCAGTCATCACCAACGAGGAGAAGGTGATCAAGGCTGGAATGGCGGCTGCGGCTCCCAGGTTTGCCATCCTGGATCCGTCCTACACCATGTCCGTGCCCAGAATGCAGGTGATCTCCGGAGCCTTCGACACACTGAGCCACGCCATGGAGACCTATTTTGGAAATTCAGACGCAGACAATGTATCTGACGATGTGGCCCTGGCTGTCATGAGAAATACAGTGGTAAACATGAAGCGGCTGATGGGAAATATAGACGATATCCAGGCAAGGGGCAATCTCATGTGGGACTCCGCCATGGCGGAAAACGGCATTCTGAAGGTGGGAAGAGTGACGGATTTCCAGTGCCACCAGATGGAGCACCAGCTTGGAGCCTACACAGACTGTAACCACGGACAGGGACTGGCAGTGATCCACCCGGCTTACTACCGCCATATCGCAAAAGATGCGGAGGAGAAATTTGCCAGGTTCGGTCAGGAAGTCTTTGGCGTGGACACAGCGGAAAAAGCCGTTGAGGCGCTGGCAGACTTTATCAGAGAGTGCGGCCTTCCGACAAAGATGAGTGAACTGCGGTCGAAAACAGAGATCACGCCGGAGCTTTTAAGAAATGTGGCGGATAGCTGCAATATTATCAAAAGCAATCCAAGAGAGCTGAGCCACGATGAGATCTACGATATTCTGATGGAGTGCATGTAAAGAAAAAGATAAGGATCGGAAGATTGGCAAAGATACACAGGCCGTATCTTTGCCAATTTACTTAAAGAGGTGAAAGAACATATGAAGACATGGCTGATCACAGGCTGCGGGAAATCCGGGACTGGATGGAAGTGAGCCGGAGCACAGACTACAGATGAGCGGCCGGTCAGATAAAAAAGGAGAGATGATGATGGTACAGGCAGATACAAGGATCGTGGATGTGATCCGGCAGATGCAGGAGCAGAGGAAACAGGACCGCCAGATTTTCTATGATATTTACTCTCAGCAGGAGAAACGGCAGGACCCGGAGAAAAAGGACACAGGTCTTTTCTTCTTCCGGGGAGAGAAGAAGGCGCCTTTTGCTGTGGTCTGCGCAGGAGGCGGCTTTTACTATGTGGGCTCCATTCACGAGAGCCTGCCCCATGCGCTGGAACTCTCCCGGCAGGGGTACAATGGCTTTGCCCTCGTGTACAGGACAAGAACCGCGGATGCGGCCTGCCAGGACCTTGCCAGAGCCATCCGGTTTATCTTTGACCATGCGGCGGAGCTGGGCGTGGACACAGAAGGCTACTCCCTGTGGGGCGGCTCTGCGGGAGCCAGGATGGCGGCGTACCTTGGCAGCTACGGCCCGGGGGCCTTCGGGGAGGGACGGCTGCCCCGGGCCTGCGCGGTGATCATGCAGTACACCGGACACAGCCAGTACAGTCCGGCTGATCCGTCCACCTACGCCTGTGTGGGCGGCCGGGATGGCATTGCTGACTGGCGGGTGATGAAAAGGCGGCTTCAGTGTATGGAGGAACTTGGCATTGACACGGAATTTCATCTCTACCCCGGACTGCGGCACGGCTTCGGCCTTGGCGTGGGAACGGAGGCGGAAGGATGGATAGACGATGCGGTCCGCTTCTGGGATAGGAACCGGGCAGGAAAGAAGGCGCTGCGATGAGAAGACAGGAAGTCTCAGAAAAAGAACTGTTTGAGGACATGCCGGTTCCAAGGGCAGTGGCCACGCTGGCAATCCCTACCATCATAAGCCAGGTGGTGACCATGATCTACAATCTGGCAGATACTTTTTTTGTGGGACAGATCGGCAATCCTTACATGGTGGCGGCTGTGTCCCTGGTGTCGCCCTGGTTCAATCTGCTGACAGCCCTTGGCAATCTCTTCGGCCTTGGCGGGGGCAGTTTGATCTCCCGGATGATGGGGAAGAACAACCACAGGGATATCCGGCATGTCTCTGCCTTCAGTATATGGGGCGGAGCTGCGGTCACACTGCTGTTTTCCCTTCTGACCTTTCTCTTCCAGGAGCCGCTCCTTTCTTTTCTCGGGGCCAGCCAGGATACATACGGCTACGCCCGGAACTATCTGGACTGGGTGGTGGTTCTGGGCGGCGTGCCCACCATGCTGAGCCTGTCCATGGGGCATCTTCTGCGAAGCGAAGGCCATGCCCGGCCGGCCAGCATCGGTATGATGTTCGGCGGCATTCTGAACGTAGTGCTGGATCCGGTGCTGATCTTCGGTCTGCGCCTGGATGTGACAGGGGCGGCCATGGCAACAGCCCTTTCCAACCTGTCGTCCCTGGTGTTTTTTGTGATCATGTACAGGCGGCTGGGGGATCAGACATCTGTCTCCCTTCTGCCCCAATATTTTACCCTGCGGTTTGTAAAGCCGGTCTTTTCCGTGGGGCTGGCCTCGGCGCTGGCCACAGGCCTTGGCAATCTGTCCAACATGGTGATGGTCCGGCTGGCTTCCGGCTACGGGGACATCCCTGTGGCGGCCTACGGCATTGTCAAAAGGATCGACCAGTTCCCTTTGAATGTGTCTATGGGCCTGTGTCAGGGATTTATGCCCCTGGTGGGTTACAACTATGCGGCAAAGAACTATAAAAGGATGCGTGCCGTCTCGTTCTTTTCCTGGAAGACAGCCGTGGTCCTGTCCGCCTGCTTTGTGGCCTGCTTCGCCACACTTGCCCCGGGTATCCTGCATCTTTTTATCCCGGAGGCACAGACAAGTGCGCTGGGGGCGCAGTTCCTCAGGATCGCCTGTCTGGCCGTGCCTTTCACGGCGGTGAATTTCCTTATCAGCTACACTCTGCAGGCCATGGGGAAGGGCACCCAGTCAGCCATCCTTACATTCAGCAGGCAGGGACTTCTGAATATCCCGCTTCTGATCATCATGGATGTGACTATCGGCCTTTACGGCATGATCTGGACCCAGCTCGTGGTGGAGCTGGTCATGCTCCCGGTATCCCTGGGCATGTACATGCACACCTGGCGGAAACTGAAATAGAGAGAAAAAAGACAGAACAAAGAGAGAACATGGACAAGGAGGAATGACAGGATGAAACGAAAAAAGAAAGCCGTGCCTGCTCTTCTGGCAGGGCTGATGGTGCTGCTGACAGCCTGCGGAAACGCCGGGCAGACGCCCCGGGAGGCCTCTTATTCCGTGACAGAGGGGACGCAGGA
This sequence comes from Lachnoclostridium phocaeense, assembly GCF_959599685.1. Lineage (NCBI taxonomy): Bacteria > Bacillati > Bacillota > Clostridia > Lachnospirales > Lachnospiraceae > Lachnoclostridium > Lachnoclostridium phocaeense. The sequence goes on along the minus strand of NZ_CAUGIN010000006.1, from coordinate 48,876 downwards.
GTACCGGGGCTTTACCCTGGACAATGTCCTGCACTCGGAGACAGAGGGAGATATCCACTTCAATCTGTATGTGCCGGACAGCTATGACGGCAGCCATCCGACCTCTATCTTTTTCACCCTGCCGGGCTACGAGGGACTGTATTTCCAGGGGACAGGCGAGAACCTGTACCAGGAGGATTTCGGCTTCACGGCCCAGGAATATGACCCGGATATGATTGTTGTGGCGCCCCAGCTTTCCGGCTGGGACGAGGAGTCCGCGGATCAGACCATTGCCCTGGTGGAATATTTTTTTGCCAGCTACAATATCGACCCGCAGAGAGTCTACGGGGAAGGATACTCCGGGGGCGGGGAGACCATGTCCCTTGTCCTTGGCAAAATACCGGAGCTTTTTACCGCCTGCCTTCTGTGCAGTTCCAGGTGGGACGGGGCCTATGAGCCGGTAGTGGAGAGCCGCACGCCGGTGTATTTTGTCATCGGTGAGAGCGACGAGTACTACGGGGCCGGTCCTTTTAAGGAAGCCTGTGAAAATCTCCGCAGCCTGTATGAGCAGGAGGGCCTGTCCGGCCAGGAGATAGACCAGCTTCTGGTGCTGGATGTGAAAGCCGGGTCTTACTTTGAAAGACAGGGCATGTCCAACCAGCACGGCGGAGGCAATCTTTTCGCCGCGGACAGGGAAATTATGGGCTGGCTTTTTGAAAAATAAAGTATTAAAATAACAAGGAGACAGAAAATGAAAGTATTACTTGTAAACGGGAGTCCGCACCAGAACGGGTGCACGCATACGGCGCTTGATCTGGCGGGCTGTGAACTGAAAAAAGAAGGCATCACAGCAGAGGAATTATCTTATGTACACCCAGATGCCTGTCGTCTCCTCTCGATACTGGAATATGGTGCATGGGCAGACGCCTGAGGATGTCCTTAAGGACGAAGAGGGCGTTCAGATCATGCGTGTGCTTGGGAAAAATATGGCCTGGCTTTTAAAGAGCATTGAGGCCGGAAAGCAGCAGGGAGTCATTCCCCCTGAGGAGGAGAAAAGGATCAATACAAACTATATCCGATAGGAGATGACAAAGGAGGAGGACCTATGTACAACCTGCAGCTTGAGACATTTATCGTTGTGGCGGATCTGGGCAGCTTTAACAAAGCCGCGGAAGCGCTCTACATCACGCCGCCCGCCGTCACAAAACAGATCAATCTTCTTGAGAAAGACCTGGGTCTTACTCTTTTTGTCCGCACCCACAGGGGGCTGACCCTCACGGAGGCGGGAAAATCTCTCTATAAAGATGCAAAATATATCATCCAGTACTGCAAGGAGTCCGTGGAGCGGGCCAGGAAAGCCATGCAGGAGAAGGACAATGTGATCCGGATCGGCACATCCCCCATGACCCCGGCCGCGCCCCTGGTGCAGGCCTGGTCAAAGGTGCAGAAACAGTATCCGGATATCAAGCTGCAGATGATCCCCTATATGAACAGCCAGGAAAGCGCAAGGGAGATCCTTAAGAACTTGGGGAGCAATATCGACGTGGTGGCGGGGATCTTCGACGAGACTATGCTGAAACTGCGCCAGTGCGCAGGGCTGGAGCTGTCCAGGCAGAGGATCTGCTGCGCCGTCTCTGTCAACCACAGGCTGGCTGAGAAAGACACACTCACTTTCCAGGATCTGTACGGAGAGAATTTTCTCATGATGCACAGGGGCTGGAGCAACTATGTGGATGAGCTGCGGGATGACATCTGGAAAAATCATCACCAGATCCATGTGGTGGATTTTGATATTTACAGCGTGGATATTTTTAACCAGTGCGAGAACAGCAACGATATTCTTATGGTGGTGGAGAACTGGAAGGATGTGCATCCTCTTCTGAAGGTGATCCCTGTGGAGTGGAAGTACACCATTCCCTACGGCGTCCTCTACTCCCCGGAGCCGTCGGATCTTGTGAAGCGGTTTCTGAAAGCCATTCAGAAAGCCGTATAAAACAGCCAGGCTTATACTATAAAGCGAAAGGTATTAACTGGGAAACTAATGGAGACTTCTTTGGAAGTCTCTTTTTTTGTACAATACTTTTAGCAGACATAACACAGCCTGCCCTTTGACGGCAGGAGGGATAAGGGAGGTTTGAAAATATGAAAAATATACTGACAGCGCTTCTTTTAAGCGCCGTGCTGGGGCTGTCCGGGTGCGTTTCCGCCCCGGAACCGGCAGCAGAGAGCAATCAGACAGAGGGACAACAAGAGGCACAGCAGGAGACGCAGTAGGAGGAAGAGACAGCCGGGGACAGCGCCCCGTCCGGCGGATATGTGGACGCAGATACCACAGTGGCTGAGGTGGTAGAGGATCCGGACTTTGAGGGGTTCGGGCAGTTCCTGTTCCCTCTTGGGGGACGGGAGCCGGATGAGGATATGACGCTGGATCATATTGACTCCATGCTTCCTTATCACAATTATATCAATACGGATACCACGGTGGATGTGATCAACTCCATGAAAGACATGGTGGCGGACGGGGAGACCATCTTCTACGATATTTACACGGAGGAGGAAAAGCAGGCAGATCCGGACAAGGAAAACACAGGTCTTTTCTTTTTCCGGGGCAGGACGGACGCGCCCTTTGCCGTAGTCAGCGCAGGAGGCGGATTTTCTTATGTGGGCTCCATACACGAGAGCTTTCCCTACGCCCTGGAGCTGAGCCGCCAGGGATACAATGCTTTTGCCCTGCAGTACAGGACAGGGGGAGCGGAGGTCGCCTGTGAGGATCTGGCGGCGGCCATCAGCTTTATCTTTTCACATGCACAGGAGCTGGGAGTCAGCACGGACTGCTATTCACTCTGGGGCGGCTCTGCAGGAGCCAGAATGGCTGCTTACCTTGGCTCCTACGGTCCGGCCCGGTTCGGCGGGGATGACCTGCCAGGGCCCGGAGCCGTGATCATGCAGTACACGGGACACACGGATTACACGGAAAATGATCCCCCTACCTACGCCTGCGTGGGGGAGAACGATGGGATCGCAAACTGGCGGACCATGGAGGAGCGGATTGAAAACCTGGACGCCGCCGGGATCCGGACGGAATTTCATCACTACCCGGATCTGCAGCACGGCTTTGGACTTGGCATCGGTACCTCCGCGGAGGGCTGGATCAATGATGCCATTGCTTTCTGGCAGGCGCAGATAGATGAGAGTTAGAGGAGGAAGGGTTCCATATGAACAACTTTATATATGAAAATAAGACAAAGGTCTACTTCGGCCAGGGGTGCGTGAAGGAATTCCTCACCTGTCTTGTGAAAGACTGCGACACGGTCATGATGGCCTACGGTCAGGGGTCTGTCAAGCGAAACGGGATCTACGACGAAGTGCTGAATATCCTTATGAAGGCGGGGAAGAACATAGTGGAATTTCCAGGCATCATGCCCAATCCCACCTACGGGAAAGTCATGGAGGGCGTCCGGCTTGCCAGAGAGGGGCAGGTGCAGATGATCCTGGGCATCGGGGGCGGCTCTGTCATGGACTGTGCCAAGGCTGTGGCGCTGGCGGCAGGATGCAGGGGCGACGCCTGGGAGAATTACTGGGCGAGAAAAGGCATCATTGATTTTGATCCCATCCCCACAGGCATGATCCCCACCACGGCGGGGACAGGAAGCGAGTGCAACGGGGCGGCTGTCATTACCCACGAAAAGCGGAAGATAAAGACAGGGTACGACTACCCAAAGTGCAGCCCCAGGTTTGCCCTCATGGATCCGGTCTACACCTTCAGCGTACCGAAGGAACAGATGGTGGCGGGGGCATTTGACAGCCTCTCCCATATCATGGAGACCTATTTCAGCGAGCCGGACGAGCAGAATGTGTCTGATGAGCTGGCCGAGGCTCTGATGCGCAATATCATAAGAAATATGCGCATGGCGGTGGAAAATCCCCGGGATTACACGGCCAGGAGCAACCTTCTGTGGGACTCCACCCTGTCTGAGAACCGGCTTATCAAACTGGGGAAAAAGTGTGATTTCGCCTGCCATCTCATGGAGCACCAGCTTGGAGCCTACACGGACTGCGGACACGGCCAGGGGATGGCGGTGCTGCACCCGTCCTACTACCGCCATATATACAGGGACAGGCTTTCCAAATTCGCCAGATTTGCCGTCAATGTGTGGGGGATCTCCCCGGAGGGAAAGAGCCAGGAGGAACTGGCCAGGGCCGGGATCGACGCCCTGGAAGCATTCATCCGTGACATGGGTCTTCCCACCACCCTGCGGCAGCTTGGGATCAAGGATCAGAAGCAGCTTAAGAGCATTGCGGACTCCTGCCGTTTTTCCCCGGGAGGCTACCGGAAAATACTGCCGGGGGAGATACTGGAGATTTTTAAAGAGTGTTTTTAAGAAAGGGAATACTATTTTTCTGCATATCAAAAGGTGCCACTCATATAATAGTGGCACCTTCGATTTAAATTGAATAGCAAGCTGGGCGGCGTATCCAGCATCTCAGGTACTCTTGCGAGTGTGTCGGGAGCCTTTCCGACCTTTGCAATTCAATTTATTGTATGCTTATTATAGATAAAATATGTTTATTTGTCAAATTTGATTAACCGCCCATTTTTTAGACCATGCTGAAGTTTTCCGTCAGTGATGGTGTGCAGTGTGGCTACATAGAGGTAATTTTTTTTGATATCCAGTTTAATTCCTATCTGGATATTTTCATTGAGCACTTTTACCAGTTCAAAGCTTTTAACATTTTCGTTTGGATTAACCCCAATATAGTCCGGAGAAGCTATGATATCGGGGATCATCGGCAAATATGGCAGACATTCGGGATGCCGCTTTTCGATATGCTTTTTTAGGCCGGAAGACTGATAAATAAAGTCCTGTGTAAATGAAAAAGGAAGATATTCGTTGAATTTCAGATTAAAAGAATGTATGGGAAATATACGATCTGTCACTATGCACCTTCTTTCCTGTCGGCTATAGTCACATAATGTTCTGGTTCAATCAGTTTATCATATAAAAGGATGCTGGTCCAGCATTTTATTTTCATCCTACATACCTGGACAGAACAAAAAATTTAAGAATTCTTAAATAATTTGCCAACATTATTTAAAAAAAATTCCAGTATAGTATAGTCATCATACAAAAGGCGGCAGGGCCGGGAGCAGATAAGACCCCGGACAGGTTCGGAGGGAAAGATATGGAAGCTTCCTATTTACAGGCAGGAACGATGATCAGCGCAGTGATGAGAAGCTGCATGCGGCTTCTGCAGGGGGAGGAAAAGAAGATGACTATGCAAAATTTTGTCATGAAGAAAAAAGAGGCACAGGATTACCTTATTTCAGAGAAAAACGCCACAGTGGAGATCCGGGACGGGTTCAACCCAAACCTGGTGGTACAGCGCTATGTGGAGAGCGGAAAAATCATCATCTACATCCCGGAAGGATGGCAGAAAAAGATCACAGTGGAAGTAAGCAGTGGAACGGTCTGCTGCCACCAGAAGGAGCCCTGCCCGGGCCTTAAGATTTCTGTGAAAAAGGGAGCAGTCCTTGGCGGCGAAGATGCCAGGTGACAGGTTTTTACATTTTCCGTAATTTGTCTATACAGATTTTTTATATTGGGTATGGCGGGACGGTGCCGGGTCTGGTATAAAAGAAAATGTACAGAAACGCGGAAAATGGGAGGTTATAGTTTGAATATCTTAGTCACTCTTGATCAGAATTATTTTCCTCAGCTCCAGGTCATGCTCACATCCTTGAAGCTGAACAATCCGGGCGAGCAATTTTCCCTGTATCTGCTCCACAATCACCTGCCGGAGCCGATGCTGGAGGCAGTGGACAAATGGTGCGGGCAGGCGGGATACGGCTTTTTCCCGGTACAGATGGATGAGAAGCTGTTCCGGAGCGCCCCGGCCAGCAGCAGATACCCGGTGGAGATGTACTATCGTCTGCTGGCAGCTTGGATGCTGCCGGAGGACCTGGACCGGATGATCTACCTGGACCCGGATACGCTAGTCATCAACCCCTTGCGTCCTCTCTGGGAGACGAACATGACAGGCTGGCTCTTCGGGGCGGCGGCCCACACAGGAAAAACAGAATTTGCAAACGATATGAACAGGCTCCGGCTGGGAGTGGAGCACGACTATTATAATTCTGGTGTGCTGCTGATGGATCTGAAGCTGGGACGGCAGGAGATCCTCCCGGAGAAGATCTTTCAGCATGTGGAGGAGCACCGCATGGAGCTGGTTCTCCCGGACCAGGACCTCTTAAACGCACTCTACGGGGAGCGGATCTTCCCTCTGGACGATGCCCTCTGGAACTACGACGCCCGGAATTACAACAACTATCTGATGCGAAGCTCCGGGAAGTGCAATGTAAAATGGGTGATGGAAAACACAGGCATCCTGCACTTCTGCGGCAAGGCAAAACCGTGGAAGCCGGGCTATATCTATCGCTTCGGTATGCTGTACCAGCATTATATGCAGCTTGCCATGCGCGACTGGGGACAGGAAGGGTAAGGCGGCATTTACCTTGAAGTTAATACTGCGAAACTAAACGAGTCTTCTTAGGAGGACTCGTTTTTTCTATAATAAAACCGTAAAACCAGTTCAGATGGAAAAGGAAAGGACAGTGAAAATATGAAAAAGCAAATCGTGACCATACTGATGACCTCAGCCTTAGCCCTTGGGATCACTGCCTGCGGAGCCGGCACAGCGGAAGACCAGACATCCGGAGAGCAGACTTCTTCTGACCAGACGCAGGAGACATCCGATGACCAGGCAGACGCCGGGGAGGATGAGACTGACACCGGGGCGGCCACAGGCTCCTCCAACATTCTTATCGCTTACTTCTCCGTGCCGGAAGATGTGGACACAGAGGGCATTGACGCGGACGCAGGAGCCAGCATTGTGGTAGATGACGGCCAGGTCAAGGGAAATCTGGAGTACACGGCAGGCGTTATCCAGCAGACCACAGGCGGCGATCTGCTGCGCATCGAGACGGTGGACCAGTATCCGCTGGACCATGAGACCCTGGTGGACCAGGCGGCGGACGAGCAGGACCAGGAGGCAAGGCCCGGGCTGGCCTCTCAGATCGAAAACGTGGATCAGTATGACACGATCCTTCTTGGCTACCCCAACTGGTGGGGAGATATGCCCATGCCTTTGTATACATTTTTAGAGGAAAATGATTTTGCCGGGAAGACCATCATTCCCTTTACCGTGCACGGCGGCAGCGGCTTTTCCGACACAGTGGACACTATAGCGCAGCTCCAGCCGGATGCGCAGGTAAGCAGCGACGGGCTGTCCATCTCCAGAAACGACGTGGCGGACGCAGCGGACGAGATTACTTCCTGGGCGGAGGGACTGGGGCTGTAAAAAGCCTTGTAAAATCATGTAATGACAATAAGGAGGAAAAGAGAAATGGCAAAGAAAGTGCTGATCATATCTGCCAGCCCAAGAAAGGGCGGCAATTCAGATATTCTCTGCGATCAGTTTAAGAAGGGAGCAGAGGAAGCGGGAAACACGGTGGAAAAAGTTTATCTGCAGCAGAAGAAGATCGGTCCCTGCCTGGCCTGTTACGGCTGCCGGGGAACCGGGGTCTGCGTCCAGAAGGACGACATGGAGGAACTGCTTAATAAAATGGTGGAGGCGGACGTTCTTGTCCTGGCCACGCCGGTGTATTTCTATTCCATGGACGGCCAGCTGAAGACCATGATCGACCGGACCCTGCCCCGGTACACCCAGATACAGGACAAGGATGTCTACTTTATCGCCACAGCGGCAGCAGGCAGGAGAGCTATGGAGAGGACCATGGACGCTATGAGAGGATTTACGGACTGTCTGCCCCGGGCCCGGGTAAAGGGTGAGATCTACGGAGAAGGGGTGTATCAGAAAGGGGAAGTGGAGAACACACCTGCATACACCCTGGCCTACGAGGCGGGAAAGGCAGTCAGATAAGAGGAAAGGAATGAGGAACATGAAAAGACGTATATTAGGAAAAGATCTGGAAGTATCAGCTATCGGGCTTGGATGCATGGGGATGAGCCATGCCTATGGCCCTGCGGCGGACAAAAAGGAGATGACAGAGCTGCTGGCCCGGGCTGTGGACAAAGGCTACACTTTCTTTGACACGGCGGAGGTATACGGGACGCCGGAACATCCCCACGACAATGAGGAACTTTTAGGAGAGGCATTGAAACCTTACCGCGGCCAGATCGTGCTGGCTTCCAAGTGCGGCATCCGCTTTGACGAGACGTCCGACGCGGTGAACAAGCCTCTGATCCCGGACGGCAGACCGGAGACTATCAAAGCATCTATCGACGGCTCCCTGGAGCGCCTCCAGACAGACCATCTGGATCTCTACTATATCCACCGGATCGACCGCAGCGTGCCCATCGAAGAGACAGCCGGCGCTATGAAAGAGCTGATGGAGGCTGGAAAGATCACCCACTGGGGGATCTCGGAGGCAGATGAGGACACACTGCGGCGGGCCCACGCCGTCTGCCCGGTGACGGCGGTGCAGAACCGGTATTCCATGATGTACCGGGACTACGAAGCGCTGTTCCCGGTGCTGGAGGAACTGCAGATCGGCTTTGTGGCCTTCTCCCCTCTGGCAAACGGTCTTCTGAGTGCAAAGTACAGCAAGGAGTCAAAGTTTGAGAAGGGTACAGACTACCGCAGCGCCATGCCTCAGTTTACCCCCGAGGCCATGGACAGGAACCAGGAGATGCTGGGGCGGATCCAGGAGATGGCAGAGAAGAAACAGGCTACGCCTGCCCAGATCTCCCTGGCCTGGATGCTGGCTAAGGAGCCCTGGATCGTACCTATCCCGGGCACAAGGAAATATGACCGCCTGGTGGAAAACGCGGATGCCTCCGATGTGGAGCTGACAAGCCAGGAAGTGCAGGAGCTGGATCAGATGCTGGATACTGTTCCCATGTCGGCTGTGTTCGGCGGGTCCAAAGTGGAGGAAAAGTAGACAGAAAAGACAGAAAGGAAGATGCGCTATGGAATATGTAACATTAAATAATGGTGTGAAAATGCCCCGGCTTGGTTTCGGGGTCTACCAGATCAAAGATCCGGCCCAGTGTGAACAGGCTGTGCTGGACGCCATTTCTGTGGGCTACCGGCTTATTGACACGGCGGCGTCCTACGGCAACGAGGAGGCTGTGGGACAGGCCATCAGAAAGTGCGGTGTGCCAAGGGAGGAGCTCTTTATCACCACAAAGCTGTGGATTTCCGACACCAGCTATGAAGGGGCAAAGAAAGCGTTCCAGAAATCCCTGGACAAGCTGGGACTTGACTGCATGGATCTGTATCTGATCCATCAGCCCTTAAATGATTACTACGGGGCCTGGCGTGCCATGGAGGAGCTCTACAAAGAAGGAAAAATCCGCGCCATCGGCGTGTGCAGCTTCTATCCGGACCGTCTGGCGGACCTGCTTTCTTTCAATGAGGTGGCTCCGGCTGTCAACCAGGTGGAGGCCAATGTCTTTTTCCAGCAGAATGAGTCTCAGAAATATATGCAGTCCAGAGGCGTGGTCATGGAGGGGTGGGCGCCCTTTGCGGAAGGAAAGAATGACCTCTTCCACAACGAAGTGCTGGCCCGCATCGGGGAGAAACATGGAAAGAGCGTGGCCCAGGTTGTCCTTCGCTGGCTTCTCCAGAGAGGCATTGTATGTATCCCCAAGAGTGTGGAAAAAGAGCGGATGGAGCAGAACTTCGACGTGTTTGATTTTACACTGGACGGGGAGGACCTGGCACAGATCGCGGCCCTTGATACAGGCATGAGCTGCTTCTTCGACCACCATGACCCGGCGGTTGTGGAAAATCTGGCAGGCCTTGTGAGAAACGTGTAGCGCTGCCGGGATCAGCCGGACTGGTTCCTGTACTGCCGGGGACTCATGCCCGTATACCTGCGAAACATCCGGCAGAAATAGCTGGCAGACTGGAAGCCGCAGGCCGCGCTGATCTGCTCCGTGGTGCCCTGGCCGGTGGAAAGGGCATGCCTGGCCATCCGGATCCGGAAGGAGAGAAGGTAGCTGACAGGGGAGGTGTGGAGACAGGCCTGGAAGCAGCGGGAGGCCTCGCTTTTGCTGATCCCTGCGGAGCGGGCAATGTCGGCCAGGGATATGGGCAGATGGTAGCTGTTGTGGATGAAGGACAGCATCTTCTGGGTGCGGATCTGCAGCAGGTGCTGATGCTCCGGGGAAGATAAAAGGGGCACCTCCTCCCTGTGGAGATACAGGATCTGCCAGATCTGGTTGAGCGTGCGCTGCACAGCCATCTCGGGGCAGGGGGTATTGTCCTCCTGGAAGAGGGAAAACATGTGGTCCAGATGCCCCAGAAGCTCCCCCTGCCAGCCGCGCTGCCGCTCCAGGATCATACAGGGGATGCGGTGGTCGGTAAGGACAGGCAGGATGTAGTCCTGGTAGATAAGGCTGGCAGCAGGGGTGATGAGCTCCGGGCTGAACACGATATTGGGACACTGCAGCCTGGCGTCCGGGGCCGCCTGCCGGAACCCGTGGAGCACATTTGTGTTGACAAATATGGCGCACCCCTCTTTCAGACGGAACGTATCGGATCCCACCTGGGCAAGCACGTCCCCGCCCTCTGCCACCCACAGCTCCGGCTCGGGATGCCAGTGCAGAGGCAGGGTCTGGTCCGGGAAACGGTACAGCTCATCTACGTAGAACTGGATGGGATAGCCGGAAGAGCCATGCTGCTTCAGCTCCCGCATTTCTTCATCTGTGACAAGACAAGAGGTATACATGTGTCATCTCCTCATTTCCGGATTTCTATATCCGGATTTTTTATATTCTGGGAAGATTGTATCATAATATGGGAAGAAAATCTATTGTCTCATATGTGCAGAAGAATATAATGAAATCTGTTGAAAAAATGGAAATACGGAGTGAAGAAGATGACAAGATTATGGAAAAGAGAATGGAACTATGAGCATACCATTAAAGCCTGCTTTACAGGGTATATTGTCCAGGCCATCGTCAACAATTTTGCGTCCCTGCTTTTTCTGACCTTTCAGTCAGCATACGGGATTTCCCTGTCAAAGATCACGCTGCTGGTGGCCTTTAATTTCTGCGTCCAGCTCTGCGTGGATCTGCTGGGGGCAGGCTTTATAGACCGGATTGGCTACCGGGCCTCCATGGTACTGGCCCACGTTTTTTCTGCCGCCGGGCTTTTCTCCCTGGCCATCCTTCCGGAAGTGCTGCCGGATGCCTTTGCCGGACTTCTTCTGTCGGTCATGATCTACGCCGTGGGCGGCGGCCTTTTAGAGGTGCTGGTCAGCCCTGTAGTGGAGTCGTGTCCCACGGAAAATAAGGAGACAGCCATGAGCCTTCTTCATTCTTTTTACTGCTGGGGAAGCGCCGGGGTTGTGCTGTTTTCCTCCCTGTTCTTTGCCGTCTTCGGCGTGGAGAGATGGCGGATCCTGGCAGTTCTGTGGGCTCTTGTGCCGGTAGTGAACGGCCTTGTATTTACCAGAGTTCCCATCTACTCCCTTCTGGAAGAGGGGGACCAAGGCATGTCTCTGCCGGAACTGTTCAGAAACAGGGCGTTCTGGATCATTATGCTCCTTATGGTATGCGCGGGGGCCAGCGAACATGCGGTGGCACAGTGGGCCTCCACCTTCGCCGAGTCGGCGCTGGAGATCCCCAAGACCATCGGCGACCTGGCAGGTCCCATGTTCTTTGCCCTTCTAATGGGGACGTCCAGGGCTTTTTACGGCAAGTACGGGGCAGGCATCCACCTGGGGCGTTTTATAAAAGCCAGCACCGTAGTGTGCATTTTCAGCTTCCTTCTGATTTCCCTTTCCCCGTGGCCGGCGGGAAGCCTTCTTGGCTGCGGCCTTTGCGGCCTGGGAGTGGGGATCCTATGGCCGGGGTCCTTCAGCATGGCGGCCCGGATCATGCCAAGAGGCGGAACCCTTCTCTTTGCCATGCTGGCCCTGGCAGGCGACCTGGGCTGCTCGGCAGGCCCCGGCTTTGTGGGTATGGTGTCTTCGGCGGCCGGCGGAAACCTTCACACCGGCATACTGGCGGCAGTCCTGTTTCCGGCTGTGATGCTGGCCGGATGCTGCCTGCTGCTGCGGGTGACCCGGAGCACAGATATATAACCTGGAGGTTAATACTGACAAACTAAGAGAAACTTCTTTGAAACTGTCTTTTCTTTTATACTAAAGCTGTAAAAGAAAAGGCAGTTCTTTTAATAAAGAAAGGAAGATCTCTTATGGCATTTAAGAAAAAATATGCAGCAGCACTGATGACAGCGGCTCTGGCCGTCTCTTTAAGCGCCTGTGGCGCAGAGGGAAGCGCAGACTCCGGCAGTGCAGACAGCAGTCCGGCAGCAGAAGAGGAAGCATCCCAGTCTGCGGAAGCGGGTACCCAGACCGGCGGGGATCTGTTCTCTATTCAGACGGAGGAGGTTTACCCTGCGGACGGCGGGGATCTCATCGACTATGCGGCAGATGAGCAGGATGAGGATGCAAGACCAGAGCTTACCACACAGATTGAAAATCTGGATGACTACGATACCATCTTTGTAGGCTTTCCAAACTGGTGGGGAGATATGCCCATGCCCCTCTATACCTTTTTCGATGAATATGATTTCTCGGGAAAGACTATCATTCCCTTTAACTCCCACAATGGAAGCCGCTTTTCCGGCACAATAGACACCATCGCGGAGCTGGAGCCGGATGCAGAAGTGATCGAGGACGGCTTTACGATCAATGAGCGGGACGTTCCAGATGCAGCCGGAGACATTGCCAGCTGGCTGGATGAGCTGGGATTTTAAACGGATGAAACAGGAGGAACCACAGCGATATGAAAAGGCAGGCGTCAGTTAAGGTAATCGTAGATCTGCTTATGACCGTTCTTCTTATGCTCCTTATGGCATTTGAGCTGATCGGCAGGCAGGCTCATGAGTGGATCGGGACAGCCATGTTTGTCGCATTTGTGATCCACCACATCCTCAACCGGAAGTGGACCAGTCATCTGCTGAAAGGGAGGTATACGCCCATCCGGATTTTCCAGACCGTGCTGGTAGTTCTTGTTCTGGTGTGCATACTTGCCTCCATGGTGAGCGGCGTGGTCATGTCCAGATACGTGTTTGATTTTCTCCCTATAGAGGGAGGGCGCAGCCAGGCGAGGATCATCCACATGCTGGGTGCTTACTGGGGATTTGTGTGTATGTCCCTGCACCTGGGAGTCCACTGGAACATGATGATGGGAATGGTGGGGAAAGCTTTTGGAAAATCGTCCCCCGCCAGAACGTGGCTGTTGCGGGCAGCCGGGATCCTGCTGGCAGGATACGGTGTATATGCTTTCGTGAAGCGGTGTATAGGCAGTTACATGCTCCTTGCAAACACCTTTGTGTTTTTTGACTTTGAGGAGCCCCTTATTTTCTTCCTGGCAGACTATCTTGCAGTCATGGGGCTGTTTGTGTGGATCGGACACTACGCGGCAAAGCTGCTAAAGATCATTTATCAGAATAAAAAATAAAAAGGAGAGATGATACGTATGAAGGCAAAAAAATTATTTTCCATGATACTGACAGGCGTGATGGCAGTCAGCCTGCTGGCAGGATGCGGTTCTGAAACAGACAGTGCACAGGAAAACACTTCTGAAGAGACGGCACAGACCGAAGACCAGGCAGAGACGGATACAGAAGACACAGCCGGCGGATCTTCCGGCAATGTGCTTATTGTCTACTACTCCGCAACAGGAAATACAGAGACCGCGGCAAATTATATTGCGGACGCCACAGGCGGCACTCTCTTTGAACTGGAGCCGGCGGAGCCGTACACGGACGAGGATCTGAATTACAATGATGAAAACAGCCGTGTATCCAGAGAACACGAAGATGAAAGTCTGCAGGATGTGGAGCTGGTGTCCACGACAGTGGAAGGGTTTGACGAGTACGATACGGTCTTCATTGGCTACCCTATCTGGTGGGGAGAAGCTGCCTGGCCGGTAAATCAGTTTGTCGAAAACAATGACTTCACAGGCAAGACCGTCATCCCCTTTGCAACTTCCGCATCCTCTGGATTTGGCGAGAGCGGACAGCTTCTGGCGGATATGGCCGGAACCGGGGACTGGCAGGAAGGTATGAGATTTGGCTCCAGCCCAGATGAAGCCGAGGTGCAGGAGTGGATTGACGGACTGGGACTGTAGTCGGTGAAAACAGAATAATCTGAGGATGAGGCAGGGTTTTCCCTGCCTTTTTTTCGTGCTATTTAAAGTACATGTATGTGTCACTTAAAATATGACATAAAAAGCGTTGAGGTAGTTGACAAAATATTTATTATACGATATTATAATGTATATACGATGTGTGAAAGAAATAAGGCTATTCATCTGGAGACGGCCGGATGAGTCGGGGTTACCGATGCTAAGAATGGAGAAGAGAGGGAGAACGATGCTGATCAGTGAAAGAATTTATCAATATCTTGAGGAAAAAGGAATGTCTCAATATGAATTTGCGAAAAAAACTGGGATATCTCAGAGTACAGTCAGTGACTGGCGTAGAAAAGGAACGAATCCTTCTGCTGATAAGATTATGATTATATGTGATGTGCTGGGAATTTCTCCATATGAGCTGCTGCTGGATACGGACAGTAAAAATCCCAGAGAATTTAAGCAGACGGACTATGTTGTGATTGATAAGAAATCAAAAGAATATGAACTGATCCAGAGCTATGAAAAACTTGACCAGGGAGCAAGGAAACGTCTGGAGGGATACATGCAGGCTTTGACAGACCTGGTGCAGTGAAAAGATGAGTAGAAAGGAGAAACTTATGGCAAATGAAAAAGAAATTGTTTTATTTGAGACGGAAGATAGAAGTATTGCACTGCCGGTGTCAGTAGAAAGCGATACCGTATGGCTTAGCGCGAACCAGATGGCGATATTATTTGGCAGGGATGAAAAGACAATTCGGAAGCATATAAATAATGTTTTCTCGGAAGAAGAGCTTACAAGAGAAAACAACACGCAAAAAATGCGTGTTGTCGGAGTAAAGCAGGCAGTCCCGTTTTATGCATTGGACGTAATTATATCCGTCGGCTATCGTGTGAAATCCAAACGGGGCGTGGAGTTCCGTCGCTGGGCCAATTCCGTATTAAAAGAGTACATAATCAAAGGTTACGCTGTAAACCATAACCGCATGAATCAGTTAAATGAGGTAATACAGGTTATGAAAAGAGTAGAGAGCAGCCTTGACTCAAAACAGGTGCTGACTGTGGTGGAACGATACAGCCATGCGCTGGAACTGCTGGATGCCTACGATCATCAGAATATGACGCGGCCCAAAGGAAGTGAAGCCATCTATGTTCTGACTTACGAGGAATGCAGAAAAGTGATTGACAGTATGAAATTCGGGGAGAGCAGCTCCCTGTTTGGCAACGAAAAAGATGACTCCTTTAAAGGAAGTATCGGGGCAGTCTACCAGAGCTTTGGAGGAGAAGACCTTTATCCGACACTGGAGGAGAAGGCGGCTAATCTGCTGTACTTTGTCACAAAGAATCACAGCTTTTCCGATGGAAATAAACGGATAGCGGCCACCATATTCCTGTATTTTCTGGATAAAAACGGCGTGCTGTTTCAAAACGGCGGAAAGCTGATCGATGATCATACCCTGGTAGCGCTTACGATCATGATTGCAGAATCGAACCCGGAAGAAAAGGAAATGATGATCAGCGTCATTATGAATTGCCTGCAATAAGTTGCCTGAAATGGACACTTCCTCCGAACTGGCTGTTGTTTATGTGATATCTGATATATTATAATGCTCATATCAGTATACTTATTTTCAGACGCTGAAAAAAAACGCAAATGAAGAGGCAGAGCAGGCTGGCTTTGCGGAAATGGAGGAAGAAGCGGCATGAAGCTGGAGTGGAAGACATGTTTGAAGATTGTAGTCAGTATATTTCTTTTGTATCTGGGGATACGGTACTGGCCGGATGCGGCTCATATTCTGGCGACAGCCGTGAGCGCCGCCTCGCCGCTGATCGTGGGATGCGGTATTGCCTATTTTGTCAACATTCTTATGCGTTTTTATGAAAGACACTATTTTCCAGGCGCAAAGACCGGACTGGCAGCAAAGAGCCGCAGACCGGTCTGCATGATCGCCGCGTTCCTTACCCTGCTGTTGATCGTGATCCTTCTGATCAACCGGATCGTGCCCGAGCTGATCTCCTGCATCGGAGTCATTATTTCCGGATTGACCAAGGCCATTGATGCCCTGGTTGACATGCTGGCACGCAATCACATCCTCCAGGAGGACATTGCGGAAGCTCTGAACAGTATTGACTGGCGGTCCAAGGTGGGGCAGCTTCTGGATATTCTGACAAACGGCGCCGGCACGGTTGTCAATGCCTTGATCAGCGCGGCCACCTCTGTCTTTTCACAGATCGTCACCACGCTGATCGGCTTTGTCTTTGCCATTTATCTGCTGCTCGGCAAAGACAGACTGGCAGGACAGTGCAGGCGGCTGATGAACCGGTATCTGCCGTCATCCTGGAACCGGAATGTGCTGCATGTGCTGGAGGTGTTAAATGACAGTTTCAGCCGCTACATTGTAGGACAGTGCGTGGAAGCTGTCATTCTCGGTACGCTCTGTACCCTGGGAATGCTGGTTCTGCGCCTGCCCTATGCCACCATGGTGGGGACGCTGATCGCTTTTACCGCGCTGATCCCGGTGGCGGGAGCCTATATCGGGGGCGCTGTGGGCGCTCTGATGGTTTTCTCCGTGTCTCCTGTCAAAGCGCTGATCTTTCTTATATTCCTTGTCATCCTGCAGCAGGTGGAAGGTAATCTGATCTATCCCAGAGTGGTGGGATCTTCCCTGGGACTGCCGGCCATATGGGTGCTGGCGGCTGTCACAGTGGGTGGCGGCATTATGGGAATTGCCGGCATGCTGTTGGGAGTTCCTGTTGCGGCAGCTCTTTACCGCCTGCTGAAAGAGGATGTGAATAAGCCGCAGTCTTCCGATGCTGATAAAAAAGAAGTGGAAGCAGAGCTTCCCCAGGAGGATCTATAGAAATCTCCGGATGGGCATGGTAAGCACCCTCAGAACACTGTAAAAGATGTCTTTCTGTCTCCTTGCGGATGAGCGCATTCAGCTGGGGAGAGTCTGCCCTTGACTGCGAGCGAAAGAAGAGTATAATAATGACACGAGAATAGTTTACAATTAAACGGTTTACCAAGAAACCGTTAAGGGTAATGTGACAGTGAAAAGGAGAGGACGCTTATGAGACAGACTGAGAAAGAACAGAAAGACAGTGAAAAGGGAAAACAGGAGGATAAGGAATTCCTGAAGACAGAGCCACTGGGAAAACTGCTTCTGAAACTTGCCCTTCCCACAGTGGCGGCGCAGCTTATCAATATGCTTTACAATATTGTTGACAGGATTTACATCGGACATATTCCGGGGATCGGTGCCACGGCGCTCACCGGCGTGGGTGTATGTATGCCTCTGATCATGATCGTGTCTGCTTTTGCGGCTCTGGTAGGATACGGAGGCGCGCCCCGGACCTCTATCTTCATGGGGAAGAAGGATAAGGAGTCGGCAGAAAAGACGCTGGGGAACTGTTTTACCCTGCAGATTGCCATTTCTGTTGTCCTGACGGTGGTGCTGCTGATCTGGAACAGAGATTTCCTTATGGCCTTCGGAGCCAGCGAGAACACCATTACATATGCCACCAGGTACATGAATATCTACGCCCTTGGAACGATCTTTGTGGAAATCACCCTGGGGATGAACGCCTTTATCACGGCCCAGGGATTTGCCAAGACGGGCATGCTCTCTGTGCTGATCGGTGCGGTTACCAATATTATCCTGGATCCCATCTTTATCTTTGGATTTGACATGGACGTACGGGGCGCGGCACTGGCTACCATCATATCCCAGGCGCTCTCCTGCATCTGGGTGGTCAGCTTCCCACATTTATCATGCAGGCCAGCGAGAGCATCATCTCTGTGTGCTTTAACAGCTCCCTGCAGAAATACGGCGGGGATATCGCCGTGGGAGCCATGACGATCCTTACAAGCGTCATGCAGTTTGCCATGCTCCCTCTCCAGGGCCTGGGGCAGGGGGCGCAACCCATTATCAGCTACAATTACGGGGCAGGGGATGCAGGCAGAGTCCGGGCGGCGTTTAAACTCCTTCTGAAGGTCAGCTTTGGATATGCAACGATCCTGTGGGCGCTGGTTATGCTGTTCCCGGGAGCATTTGCCGTCATGTTTACATCGGATGCAGCGCTTGTGGAATACACGAAGACAGCCCTTCGTGTCTACATGGCCGCCATGTTCCTGATGGGCATCCAGATGGCCTGCCAGATGACCTTCAATGCGCTGGGCAAGGCGGTGGAGTCCATTGTAGTTGCCGTCATGAGGAAATTTGTTCTTCTTATCCCGCTTATTTACCTTGTGCCGCAGATTATGAAAGGAAACGAGACGATGGGCGTCTATCTGGCCGAACCTATCGCCGATACCATTGCAGTGACATTTACAGCCATCCTGTTTGCGGTACAGTTTAAGAAGACTATAAAGGGTATCGCGAAAGCATAGGACGAGGATGTATCTATGATAAAAAAAGAAGTGCGAAAACTGTATTTATAAGAGCGAAGATAAGGAATGCAGCCGGCTTGTAAAAGCAGGATATAAAAATGCAAGTATGCGTTAAGGTTATACTGTTCTGTCAAATTGGCATTGTACTTTTAGCGGAAAACCTCCTACAATATTACCTGTAAAGAGAATGTATTTTCCATACAGGTAATAGAACAGGAGGTTTTTTGTTATGAGAAAAGATTTTGGAGCCAAACCTTTCTTGTTTCCCCAGCCGATTATGATCATCGGCACATACGATGAGGAGGGGAAAGCCAATCAACAAGGCATTCACTGTCAGCATGGGCGACGTGGAGCATATGACAGCCTGCGATTACGTGGGGCTTGTGTCTGGCAACAAGGAAGAAAACAAGATGGAGAAGGCCGGATTTACCACAACAGAAAGCGCTTTCGTCCATGCCCCCATCATCAATGAGCTTCCGGTGACTCTGGAGTGCACGCTGATGAATGAGACGGACGGGTCAAAATTCCTGGGAAAGATCGTCAATGTCAGCATTGACGAGAAGGTGGGAAATGCCTTCAAGGACGGAGCTGCTCTGAAATAGAAAAGAAACAGCAGGGAAGAAAAACAGAAACATTATTTTAAGGAGGAAAAGACTATGGAATTCGTAACATTAAACAATGGAGTAAAAATGCCGCAGGAAGGTTTTGGTGTGTTCCAGGTGCCGGATCCGGCACAGTGTGAGCAGGCAGTGCTGGACGCCATTGCCAGTGGGTACAGACTGATCGACACAGCGGCAGCCTACATGAATGAGAAAGCAGTGGGAGAGGCCATTAAGAAATGCGGCGTTCCAAGAGAAGAGCTTTTCATCACCACAAAGCTGTGGGTACAGGACGCCAGCTACGAGGGAGCAAAGAAAGCCATCCAGACATCCCTTGACAATCTGGGGTTTGACTACCTGGATCTGTATCTGATCCATCAGCCTATGGGCGATTACATCGGAGCTTACCGCGCCATGGAGGAGGCTTACAGGGAAGGAAAACTGAAAGCCATCGGTGTGTGCAACTTCTATCCGGCCCGCCTGGCGGATCTGTGCGAGACAGTGGACGTGATGCCGGCTGTGAACCAGGTAGAGCTGCATCCTTTCTTCCAGCAGGAAGACGCCCTGGCAGTTATGAAAGAGTACGGCGTGAAACCGGAGGCATGGGGTCCATTTGCAGAGGGAAATCACGGCATCTTCACCCATCCGGTGCTGACTAAGATCGGTGATAAATACGGAAAGAGCGCAGCACAGGTGGCTCTGAGATGGAACATCCAGAGAGGTGTGACCGTGATCCCCAAATCCGTACACAAAGACCGCATGGAGCAGAACATCAATGTCTGGGATTTTGAGCTCAGTGCAGAGGATATGGCAGAGATCGCAAAACTGGATCTGGGACACAGCGAGATCGTTAACCACGATGATCCGGCGTTTACAAAGATGCTTCATGGGCTGAAGGTACACGAGTAGGGCAGAATGATGAAGATATTTTATTTTACAGGAACAGGAAACAGTCTGTATGTGGCGCAGCAGCTCGGTGGAGAGCTGCTGTCCATTCCGCAGATGATGAAAAACGACAGGATAGAGATACAGGACGAGGCAGTGGGCATTGTCTGTCCCATTTACTCGGGAGATATGCCAAAGATGGTGCACCGCTTTCTGGAGAGAGCGAAGATAGAGACAGACTATTTTTTCATGGTCTACACCTATGGGATGGACGCCACCGTGGCGACGCCTCACGCGTCGGAAGCGGCGGAAAAGGCGGGGATCAGACTGGATTACGTGGCGCAGATCAAAATGGTGGACAACTACCTTCCAGGCTTTTCCATGGAAGAGCAGAAAAAAACGGCCCCGGAAAAGAAGATCCAGGAGCAGATTGACAAAGCCTGCCAGGATATAGCGGCCAGAAAGAGGGAAGCGTATCCGGTTACCCTGGCTCACAAGGCCTCCATGGCCATGATCTGGCAGACCATTGGAAAAAGGGTGCTGGACGATAAGGCGGCGCAGAGATATACAGTCAGCGATGCCTGCACAAAATGCGGGATCTGTACAAAAGTCTGCCCCGCCCGGAACATCCGGCTGACAGACTGTGTGGAGTTCGGCTCCTGCTGCGAAGTATGCTATGCCTGCATACAGAACTGTCCACAGGGCGCCATCCATCTGCCGGATGAGAAGAGCCGGGAGCGGTTCCGGAACGAACATGTAAATCTGCAGGAGATCATAGAGGCAAACTGTCAGCTTTAGAGAAGATCAAAGCCTCCTTGAGCGGGAGCCGGAAGTGCTCTGGAAATACTCGAAAACCGGACGGAACCTGGCTTTCTCCTCCTTCAGACAGGCGCAGTAGTAAGTGACGCTGGCCTCCTCGTCCAGAACAGGGATCACCATGCGGTCTGTTACAGGGCCGGAGCGCTCCATCACATAGTCTGTGGTAAAGGCGGGGAAGGCTGAATTGGCTACCAGTTCGCCCAGGACATCCATATCCTGCTGCAGAAGAAAGCGGGCGGAGGGCATTTCCCGTCGGCAGAGTTCATCCCAGAAGCCGATCTGGGAGTAGAGAAGGAATGTCTGACCGTCCAGGTCCTTCAGGTACAGCCCGTCGGCATCCGCCAGAGGATGGACGGGAGGCAGGGTGACAAAGAGCTTCTCATCCGCGACAGGAACCGAATAAAAGGTTTCCTCATCCGGCTTTTTGTGTAGGATGGCAAGCTGGTAACGGCCCTCCTTCAGATAGTCTGGAAGACGGGGATCACCGGTCAGCTCTGTGGAGATGGTCATACCCTCGAAGAGCCGGGAGAGGAGAGACACAAAGTCGGGGATCAGCACAGGCGCGCAGGATCCCACGGAGATGGTCCGCTTTTTGCGGTCCGCTTCCCGGATCTGCTGGATCATGGCGTTTTCCTGGAGAAGCAGGTTCCGGGCATACCGGACAGCCAGCTCCCCCATGTCGTTGAGAGTCAGACGGCTCCTCTGGCGCTCGAAGAGCGTAACCCCCAGCTCTTCTTCCAGACGCTGCATGGAGCGGCTCAGAGCAGGCTGGGAAATATGGAGCTTTTCCGCGGCTCCGGACAGGGTGCCGCAGTCGGCAAAGGCAACCAGTTGTTCTAACAGACGGATTTCGATCATGGGTTTCTCCTTTAAAATGCATGTATAAAGCTGACTTTATTTTACAGGAAACTGAAATTTAAAACAAGGGAAAGGCGGATAAGATGGAAACGATAGCACTGAGAAACGGGGTGGAGATGCCCCTTCTTGGATACGGGGTACTGCAGATGAAGGAACCCCGGCAATGTGAGAAGTGTGTACAGGCGGCGCTGGAGAGCGGGTACCGCATGTTCGACACGGCCGCCTCCTACGGAAACGAGGAGCCGGTGGGAAGGGCTCTTAAGAAATATATGGACGAGGGAAAGGTCCGGCGGGAGGAGCTCTTTGTCATCACAAAGCTCTGGATCGATGATGCTAGGGAAGACTCCGCCGGAAAAGCCTTTGAGACCTCCCTAGCGAAGCTGGGGCTGGATTACATTGATCTCTATCTTGTCCATCAGCCATACGGCGATTACTACGGTGCCTGGCGTGCCATGGAAAAGCTGTATGAGGAGGGCAGAATCCGGGCTCTTGGCGTCAGCAATTTCAGCCCGGAGCGGCTGGTGGATCTGTGCATGAACAGTCACATTCCGCCTATGGTCAACCAGGTGGAACTGCACCCCTTCTACCACCAGGAGCAGGCACTGCACATTATGAGGGAGCTGGGCGTGCAGCCCCAGGCCTGGGCCCCTCTGTGTGAAGGTCTGCGGAATATCTTTTCCAACAAAGTGCTGGAAAAGATCGGGAAGAAATACGGCAGGAGCGTCGCACAGACCGCCTTGAGGTGGAATATAGACCGGCAGGTCAGCGTGGTGACAAGGAGCAGTATCCCGGAACATATGCGGGAGGACTTTGACATCTGGGACTTCAGCCTTTCAGACGGGGACAGGAAACTCATCAGCGGGCTGGACCTGGGGTACAGCGAGATCCTGGACTACGGGAACCCCTGTATTGCCAGGATGTTCCTTTCAAAAAAAGGACATTCAAGATAAAGATCAAATATATAAGAGGAGAGTGTCTCACCGGCAGGATGCCTACGGTGTGGGATGCTCTTTTTTATTCTGTAGGAAAGCCTTGCCAGGTTCTTTGGCATATGTTATCCTTTTTGTACAAAAGCCGGCAGGCGAATATCTGAAATTCTATTATTTTCCGCTCGATTTTCTGAGCAGCTTTTCATTTACAGAGCCGTGAAGGAGGACGGGCTGGGAACAGATGGAGGTGGAAAAGAAGATGTGCGATGCATTGAAAGAACTGTTTGCAGAAGAACTGAAGGAGGCGGATCACCAGGGCATGGAGAGAGGTCGCAGCGAAGGGATGGAACGCGGCCGGTCTGAGGGGATAGAGCGCGGCCGGGCCGAGGGCCTTAAGCTGGCAAAAACGATTTTCAGACTTTCCGCCCAGGGCGTGCCGGCGGAGGAGATAGCACAGCAGTGCGGCCTTTCCGCTGACCAGGTGAGGGAAGTGCTGGAGTAAGGGATAGAAAAAGCAGGAGAAAACAGAAGGAGCAGAAAGGATGACACTGACCCAGTTAAATTACATTATCACCATAGCAGAGACAAAATCCATGAACAAGGCAGCGGAGCAGCTCTACATATCACAGCCCTCCCTTACCAACGCGGTCCGGGAGCTGGAAAAGGAGCTTGGGATCACCCTCTTTCACCGCAGCGGACGGGGCGTGACGCTGACCGGGGACGGGGCGGAGTTTCTCCTCTATGCCAGGCAGCTTTACGGCCAGTACGAGACGGTCATGGAAAAGTACGGGAAGAACGGTTCCCAGAGAAAAAAATTCGGTGTCTCCACTCAGCATTACTCTTTTGCTGTGAAGGCTTTCGTGGACATGGCCAGGGAATTTGACATGTCCAAATACGAATTCGCCATCCGGGAGACAAGGACAGCCGAGGTGATCCAGGATGTGAGCACCATGAAAAGTGAGATCGGCGTTCTGTACTTAAGTGAGTTCAACAGGAAGAGCCTGGAAAAAATGCTGCGGTCCGCGGGCCTTGTGTTCCATCTTCTCATCTGCTGCCAGGCCTATGTGTATCTGTGGAAAGATCATCCTCTGGCAGGGCAGTCTTCCATCCGGTTTGAGGAGCTGGAGGAGTATCCCTGCCTGGCCTTTGAGCAGGGAGACAACAGTTCCTTCTATCTGGCGGAGGAGATCCTGGCCACCAACGAATATCCCCGGATCATCCGGGCAAACGACAGGGCCACTATGCTGAATCTGATGGTGGGGCTGAAGGGCTATACCCTCTGTTCCGGCATCATCTGTGAGGAGCTGAACGGAAATGAATTTGTGGCGGTGCCGTTCCAGGATGACGAGGAGAACCGGAACAGCGTCATGGAGATCGGCTATGTGGTCAGAAAGAATACGATCCTCAGCAGGATGGGAGAGCTGTATATCCATGCACTGAAAAAATATCTGAAGATTGAGCCATCATAAATCGGTTATAGTTTTAAACTATAACCGGTTATTTTTTTTGTGTATTAGCCAGAACAGGCCGGGCGTGGTAGGATAGACCCATCATCAGAAAACACAGCAGGAGGACAAGACAATGAGAGAAGAAAACTGGAGCTTTGAGACAAAACAGGTCCATGTGGGCCAGGAGCAGCCGGATCCCGCCACAGGAGCCAGGGCCGTGCCCATCTATGCATCCACGGCGTTTGTGTTCCAGGACTGCGCCCACGCGGCGGACCGGTTCAGTCTGAAAGAGGCAGGCAACATATACGGGCGGCTGACCAACCCCACGGAGGACGTGTTTGAAAAGCGGATGGCAGCCCTGGAGGGAGGGACCGCGGCCCTTGCCACAGCTTCCGGAGCAGCGGCCATTGCCTACACATTCCAGGCGCTGGCAAAGGCCGGGGAGCACATTGTCTCCTCCCGGACCATCTACGGGGGAACCTACAACCTTCTGGCTAATACCCTCCCTCTGACCAGCGGGATCACCGCCACTTTTGTGGATCCGGAGGAGGAAGGCGCGTTTGAGGCGGCCATCCAGGAGAATACAAAAGCCATCTTTGCAGAGACACTGGGCAACCCCAATTCCAATCTGGCGGACATAGAGGAACTGGCAAAGATTGCCCACAGACACGGGATCCCTCTGGTGATCGACTCCACATTTGCCACCCCTTATCTGGTGCGGCCTGTGGAGTACGGAGCGGACATTGTGGTTCACTCTGCCACCAAATTCCTGGGCGGCCACGGGACAGCGCTGGGGGGCGTCATTGTGGACGGGGGCCGGTTTGACTGGAAAGCCTCTGGAAAATATCCCTGGATCTCAGAGCCCAACCCCAGCTATCACGGTGTGGATTTTTCCCAGGCAGCGCCGGACAGTGCCTTTACCACCTACATCCGGGCTGTCCTTCTGCGGGACACAGGAGCCACCCTGTCCCCCTTCCACGCCTTTCTTCTTCTCCAGGGGCTGGAGACCCTTTCCCTGCGGGTGGAGAGACATGTGGAAAACGCGCTGAAGATCGTGAAATACCTGGTGGAACATCCCCAGGTGGAGGCTGTGCACCATCCTTCTCTTGACAGCGAGCCCACATATGCATTATATAAGAAGTATCTGCAGAAGGGAGGCGGCTCCATCTTTACCTTTGAGATCAAGGGGGATGAACGGGATGCGCAGACATTTATCGATAATCTGCCCATCTTCTCCCTTCTGGCAAATGTGGCGGATGTGAAATCCCTTGTCATCCATCCGGCCACTACCACCCACAGCCAGTGCACGGAAGAAGAGCTGCGGCAGCAGGGGATCCGTCCCAATACGATTCGTCTGTCCATCGGGATCGAGACAGCGGAGGATCTGATCGCGGCTCTGGAGTGCGGTTTTCAGGCAGTCAGAAATGGAGAGAAAGCATGAGAGAGGATACAGATTTCAAGAAGCTTTTCACGTCCAGCCGTCTTGTCACAGACGGAGCCATGGGCACTTACTACAAAGAAAAATACGGCGGCGGGAGCCGTCTGCCGGAGCTGGACAACCTGTCGGCGCCGGACAAGGTGAAGGAGGTCCACAGAGAGTACATACGGGCAGGGGCGGACATTCTGCGCACCAACAGTTTTGCCTCCAACACGGAGACGCTGGCCCAGGTATACGGGGATTTATCCAGGCAGGAACTGCTGGGAAAAGTCCGGGAAAATGTCCAGGCGGCCTGCCAGATCGCCCGGGATGCGGCCGTAGAGGAAGCGGCGGGGCGCAGCATTTACATTGCAGGGGATATAGGCCCCATACCGGAGCACGGAAACGGAGACGATGAGGCCCGGGAGCAGGAGATCACAGAAGAGTACAGGACCATTGTCAGCGCCCACCTGGATGCAGGGGTAAAGCTGATCTGGTTTGAGACATTTTCAGATTTCAGAAGGATCCTGCCGGTGGCGGAGTGGCTCAAGTCGGTCAGCGGGGACACCTTTATCATGGCCAGCTTTTCCGTCAATATGTACGGGTACACAAACGCCGGGATCAGTGCGGCTGACCTTGTGGCCACGGCAAAAGAGCGGGAGGTCATCGATGGCATCGGGTTCAACTGCGGCGTGGGCCCGGCCCATCTGGCGAAAATCTTGCGCAGGCAGGATTTCGGGGAGCTGATCGTGTTCGCCGCGCCCAATGCCGGGTATGCGGACAGAGTGCAGAACCGGAATGTGTACCAGGACAATATTGAGTACTTCGGGGAGGCCATGGAGGAGATTGCAGGCCTCGGGGTGAACGTCATCGGCGGCTGCTGCGGCACCAGTCCTGCCTACATCCGCCATCTTGCCGGGATGCCGGGGGGAAGGAAGATCCCGGAGCGCCCTGCGGACCGGCCGGAGAAAAGGGCAGGTCAGGATATCAGCTACAACAACAATCTTTTTATCAAAAGGCTGTACTCGGGAGAGAAGGTGGTGATCGCGGAGCTGGATCCGCCCCACGACGGAAATGACGGGAAGATGATGGAGGCGGCCTCGGTTCTCAAAGAAGCAGGGGTGGAGCTGATCACTTTCTCAGACTCGCCCATGGGCCGCATGCGTGCAGACTCCGCCATGTCAGCCGTGAAGGTGGCGGGCCGTCTCCAGGTAGAGACCATGCCCCACATCGCCTGCCGGGACAAAAACGTCATCGGTATGGGAGCCCAGATACTGGGAGCCTACATGAACGGTATCCGCAATTTCCTTCTGGTCACAGGGGATCCGGTGCCCTCCGGCGAGAGAGATGTGGTCACCTCTGTCTACGATTTTCATTCGGTCAGTCTGATGCAGTATCTGGCCAGGATGAACCGGGAGCATTTTGCGGGGGATCCGGTGGCCTACGGTGGTGCCCTCAACTACGGCAGAAAGAATATAGATGCGGAGATCCGCCGGATGGAGAAAAAAAGCCAGGCCGGGGCCGCCTTCTTTCTGACCCAGCCTATCTACTCCGACGAGGATATAGAGAGGATCCGGTATATCAAGTCCAGGATAGACACAAAGATCATCTGTGGCATCATGCCTCTTGTAAGTTATCGGAACGCTTTGTTTATGAAAAATGAGATCACAGGGATACACGTGCCCGACGAGATCCTTGCCCGGTACGACAAGGACATGAGCCGGGAGGAAGCCCAGCAGGTGGGCGTGGACGTCGCGGCAGAGATTGCAGAGAAGCTCAATGACGTCACGGACGGCTATTATTTTATGGTGCCGTTCAACCGGGCTTCCATGATTGCGGAAATTTTAAAAAAGATAAGGAACTAATCTTGCAGGAAGGAAAAAAAGTTTTATCAGCAGAACAAACTGGTACTTCATTCATGGGACATTTTCCTGTATACTGGAAAAGTACGAAAAAACAAAGACAGGAGAATGGAAATGAAATATAAACACAGACTGACTGCTCTGACAGCCATGGCCTGCGCGGCCGCCCTTACAGCCTGCTCCGGGCAGAGCGGTTCGCAGGCAGGAACATCGGCAGGGGACCCGGTCCAGAGGGAGTTCTTTGCCATGGATACCTACATGACACTGACAGCCTACGGCGACGGGGCCAAGGGAGCTCTTGAGAAAGCCCAGACCGAGGTGGAAAAGCTGGAAAGCGAATGGTCAGTGACCAATGAAAGCAGCGAGATCTATCAGATGAACCACAGCCAGGGCAGCCCGGTGACCTTAAGCGACGACACGGCGGATATTGTAAGCTTTGCCCTGGAGATGGCGAAAGAGACGGAAGGGGACCTGGATCCCACCATCTATCCGGTTCTTGCAGCTTGGGGATTTACCACAGACGAGAACCGGATCCCCTCCCAGGAAGAGCTGGACGGGCTTCTTGCCAATGTGGGCTATGAGAGGGTGGAACTGGACGGCAATACAGTCCGGCTGCCGGAGGGCATGGAGTTTGATCTGGGAGCCGTGGGAAAAGGCTATGCCGGAGACCGTCTGGCAGAGCTTCTGAAAGAGGAGGGCGTCACCTCCGCTCTGCTTGACCTTGGCGGCAATATCCAGGCCATCGGCGAGAGACCCGGGGGCGGCGACTGGCGCCTGGGCATCCGTAGCCCCTTTGACGGAGGCGAGGGAGTCCTCGGCATGCTGCTGGCCTCCGACTGCGCGGTGGTGACGTCCGGGAATTACGAGCGGTATTTTGTGGGCGAGGACGGAAAGGAGTACGGCCATATCATCGACCCGGATACAGGTTATCCGGTGGACAACGGCCTGGCTTCCGTCACCATCATTGCCGATGAAGGAAAGAAAGGAGACGCTCTCTCCACATCCATGTTTGTGAAGGGGCTGGATGAGGCCACAGAATACTGGCAGGAGCACCAGGATTTTGAGATGATCCTTGTCACCCAGGACGGGCAGATCTATCTCACAGAAGGTGTGGAGGATCAGTTTACACTAAGCACTGATTTCGGAAATATGGACATACATGTCATAAAAGGGGATGAGCAGTAGCCCATCCTCTTTTCCTTTGTCTTGAAGCGGGTCTGCCCGCTTTAGTTTGTCTCCAGATACCGGTACACCGGTTCCAGATATTTTTCGTCGATCCAGCTGCAGGAGCGGCCGGAGGCCTCCAGAAGGGCCTTCTCCCAGGGCTCGCATGCATCGGGATCTTTTTTTGCCACGGATTTCTGGAGCATCCGGCACAGCGTCCTGTCTGTGAAGCTCATGGCGGACTCATCCCAGGCGCCCCGCCCGTAGAAGAGGACGGTATCCGGGGGCAGCCCTTTCAGATTGCGCTCCTGGATCTGTCGGACGGCCTTCTCGTCCCAGGGGGAAGCCCCCACGGCAAAGAGGACGATTTTTTTATCTTTCAGCACCCTGCTGTTCTTCCGCAGCCAGGAGACGCCGGATAAGCCTCCGGCATAAATGCCGCCGCACAGGATGACCTGGCGGGCCTGCCCGGCCGCGTCCAGGGGTGTCTCTTTTACATTGTAAGCCGTGCAGCCCAGGCTCTCAGAAAGCATCCGGGCGTACTCCTTTGCGGCCCCGTACCTGGAACTGTAAAGTACAACAGAATGGTTCATATTTTTTCCTCCTCTCGCTGCGGCTGTTCCAGCCGTTCTATCCCCGTGTACAGTTTCATAAGAAGCCAGAAAAGCTGCTCCATCTCCTGGTCGGAGTACACGGAAAACAGGTCTGTCAGTTTCTGCGTGTGAAGCTGCGCCGCCTGCTGAAAATACTGTGCCAGTGTTTCCGTGGGGCGGATGACACAGGCCCGGCCGTCCCGGGGACTTTTTAAAATCGTGACCAGGCCTTTCTTTTCCAGGGAGGCGGCCAGCTTTCTGATATTCTGGCGGGAGCATCCAAGAAGCTCCCCAAGCTGGGTAAAAGTCATGTCTTTCCCGGACTGTTTCAGCATGGTAAGCAGCATGAACTGCCTCAGCGTGACATGGCTGTCCGCCTTGTCAAAGCAGGTCTGGAGCCTGTTGCCGGCTATGAAGATGGTGCTGAACACGGCCCGGGTCTGCCCGTCCCTTGTGTGGCGGAATCTTTCGATCAGATCTGCTATCTGCATCTTTCATCAGCTCCTTTTGACAGATAAATGAGTAACTAGTTACCTATATAGTATAATGAAACAGAACAAGAGTCAACTAAAAAGATGATGTATAACACAATATAACAGTTGACAACAGTGATACACTGTTATATACTGTTTGCAAGAAGGAGGATGAATATGCAGATCATCATCAATCATTCATCCATGATCCCGATTTACGAGCAGATCATCGAGCAGGTCAAGGCTCTGATCCTGAAAGGAGAACTGAAAGAAAACGACGCCCTTCCTTCTGTGCGCGCGCTTTCAAAGGAGCTGAAGATCAGCGCTCTGACTGTAAAAAAAGCATATGACAACCTGGAGCAGGAGGGCTTCACAGTGACTGTGCATGGAAAAGGTACCTACATTGCAGCGTCCAACACAGAGCTGATGAAGGAAGAGAAGCGAAAGGAAGTGGAAGCCGATCTTGAACTGGCCATTCAGAAAGGCAGAAGATATGGGATGCAGGATGAAGAAATAAAAGAATTATTTTCACTCATTTTGGAGGAATAGGCTATGTTAAAACTGGAAAATGTAAGGAAAAATTATGACCGGTTCACCCTGGACTGTTCCCTGGAGGTGCAGCCTGGATGTATCACCGGGCTTGTGGGACAGAACGGAGCCGGCAAAAGCACCACCTTCAAGGCAGTGCTGGGGCTGATCCGCGCTGACGGCGGGCGGATCACACTGATGGGAAAAGACGCTTCCGCCCTGTCACCTGCGGACAGGGAGAAGATCGGCGTAGTGCTCTCTGACTCCGGTGTCAGCGAATACTTAAGCATCAAGGACGTGTCCGCCATGCTGCAGGGGTTCTATCACTCTTTTGACAGAAGATATTTTCTGGATCAGTGCAGGAAGTACCAGCTCCCTGTCGACAAAAGGATCAAGGAGTTCTCCACCGGCATGAAGGACAGGTTAAAGCTGCTCATTGCCATCAGCCACGGGGCGGATTTCCTGCTCCTTGATGAGCCTACGGCAGGGCTGGATGTGCTGGCGCGTGACAGTCTCCTGGATATCCTGCGGGAATATATGGAGCAGGACGAGAGCCGGGCTATTCTGATCAGCTCTCACATCTCCACGGACCTGGAGGGGATCTGTGACGATCTCTACATGATCCACCAGGGGCGTATCATTCTCCACGAGGAGACAGATGTGCTGCTTGGAAGCTACGGTCTTCTGAAGCTGGATGCACAGGAGTACGAATCCATAGACAAACAGTATTTCCTAAGGGTGAAAAAGGAACCTTACGGCTACAGCGCCCTGACAGACCAGAAACAGTTCTATATGGAAAATTACCCGAAGGCTGTCATAGAAAACAGCGGTATCGATGAAATGATGACAATGATGATAAGAGGTGAGAGAGTATGAAAGGGTTGTTGATCAAGGATTTCAGTCTGCTTAAAAATCAGAAGAATTTTTTCATATTAGTTTTTGTCATGGCAGGGTTTCTTACGATAGCCAACGGGGCGGAATCCTCCCCCGCCACCTTTGTGCTCCCCTATGTGGGATTTGTCAGCTCCTTTTTTGTCCTGAGTACCATCAGCTATGACGAGTACGACAACGGAAACGCGTTTCTCTTTACTCTTCCATTTGAGCGGAAAGTCTATGTGGTAGAAAAATATGTGTTCGGGATTCTTACCGGTGTGTCGGGAATGCTGATCATCCTGGCCTTTGTCCTTGTATATATGAACATGAATGCCAGGTATGCTGAGGCGGAGGAGACCCTGCTGGTGGCCGGGGTAAGTGCAGGGCTTCTGTTTTTCTTCCTGTCCGTCATGATCCCCTTCCAGCTTAAGTTTGGGCCGGAGAAAGGCAGGATTGCCATGATCATTGTCTTCCTTGGTATCTTCGCGGCGGTCTATGGGCTGGCAAAAGTGGTGAATGTCGGAAACATGGATCTGAGCGGACTTATACAGACAGCGGACGCTATGGGTCCGGCCGGGGTGGCCCTGGTCTTTCTGGCTGTATCCCTGCTTGTACTTGCCGCATCCATGACTATCAGCATACGGATCATGGAGAAGAAAGAATTCTAGAGGGGGAAGAGTGATGGAAGGCTTTGCTGTGGTGGCAGGAATTGTCATTGTCACAGTCCTGGTCTCGTCTTACAATCACCGGGCCAGAAGAAAATGGCGGCAGGAGAAAATGCTGGCCTCCTTTGGGAAGAAGCCGGAGGAGGCAGACATATCATTTGAACAGATCCGGATCCTGTGGGAGAAGACAAAAGAGGAGAACGGGCTGGATGATATTACGTGGAATGATCTGGATATGGACACTGTCTTCGGGCGGATCAATACCTGTGTTTCCTGGGCCGGGGAGCAGTATCTCTACAAAAGTATGAGGGATATGGATGCAGACCCCGAGAGACTGGCATCGCTGGAGGAGAAGATCACCTGGTTCGGGCATCACGAAAAAGAGCGGCAGGAGATGCAGCTTTGTCTGTCTGAACTGGGAAAAAGAGAGGACAGCTACTATGTCCCGGATTTTGTCACGGAGCCGGAAGCGTTTGAGCTGGAACATGCCTGGCTCTACCGTGGACTGCAGGTACTACTTCTTGCCAGTCTTCTGTGGGGCATTGCAGGCGGTCTTCTCTTTATGGATGCACGGATGTTTTCTCCCTTTATTATCCTGTTTCTGGTCAACATGTGCGTGTATGCCTTGAAGAGAAGCCGGTATGAGATCAATCTGGCCATCATAGCCGCAGTGCAGAGTCTTGTATCGCTTGCAGGAAAATTTGCAGAAAATGAAAAGATCTGCCAGGGAAAGTCCCGGGAATCCTTCAAGGAGACGGAGAAGACAGCCGCAAAGCTGAACAGGGCGCTCAAGGTTCTCAGGAAAAGGCAGCAGAGCCAGTACAGCACAGACGTGACAGAGCTTATCAGTGTGTATGTAAAAGGTGCTTTTCTCGTAGATTTTGTTCATTATAACAGGGCGCTGAAAGAGATAAAGAGCCACAGGAAGGAGGTTCTTCAGATCCTGTTTCTCGTGGGGGAGCTGGATATGGCTGTGTGTGCGGCCTCCTTCCGACAGAGCCTGCCCCTTTGGTGTATACCTGAGTTTACGGAAGAAAAGGAGATTGTGCTGAAGGCTCTGTACAACCCGCTGATTGACGAGCCGGTGTACAACGATCTGGAGCTTCGGAAAGGATGCATCATTACCGGATCCAATGCTTCCGGAAAGTCTACTTTTATAAAGGCAGCCGCCATCAGCGCGGTGTTGGCGGTCTCTATTCACACCTGTGCCGCCGCGTCAGCCAGGCTCTGTCCGGTGGATGTGTACACGTCCATTGCCATACGGGACGATCTTTTGGCAGGAGAAAGCTATTTTATCAAAGAAATCCGCTCCATGGAAAGAATCATCCGGCAGGTGGACACAGGCCGTCCGGTGCTTGCTGTCATAGACGAAATTCTGCGAGGCACCAATACCAGAGAGCGGATCGCGGCATCCACCGCTGTCCTCAGATATCTAAGAGAAAAGGGCTGCCTGGTGATTGCCGCAACCCACGACCTGGAGATTGCGGAAAATCTGGTCAGCCAGACGGAGGACTATGAAGGCTTTTATTTCTGTGAGGAGACCTACGAGAAGGGGCTGACCTTTGACTATAAGATCCACCCGGGGATCTGCCGCCAGACCAATGCGGTCCGGCTGCTGGAGGTCTTTGGATTTCCAGAGCAGATCATCCGGGATGCAAGGGAGAGCCTGGGCACAGAGCGCGAGTAGCAAAAGTGTGGAAGACTCTGCATGACAGGAGGTGTGCAGTATGGATTTTACGATTTTAGTAGTGGTAGGGCTTGTGATCTGCGTCAGGGAGAGGAGACTTAGAAAGCGCAGATAAAACTTGATGAAAGCAGCTATACTGGCGGTCGGTCTGGGAGATTGACCGCCTTTTGTATATCCGGAAGTCGGTGATGTGCTGGGGAAAGAGGGGAGTTTGAAGCGGAATGGGTTGTTATAATTTCTTCTTGTGTGAAGAAAATAGCACTTACCTCTTGGCTCGTTTGGGGTGGTTTTGTCCTGTGGTGTCAGAGCCCGTAAAGCCTTATTTTACAAGGTTTTTGCGGGTTCTTACTTTTTGTCTGGGAGCGTCAAAAATCGTCATTTTGAAAGAAAATGGTGTAGTAAATGGTGTAGTAAAAGGGGGAAAATAGACCGTTGTTTTTTGAATGTCGAATTGTGGGATAAAGTAGTAAATGGTATAATAATTTAGGAAATAATACAAATTTGATTAATCGGAAAGGGATAAAATTATATTCTTATAATAACAGGTATCTGTGTAGTTGTGTGGTAGGGGGGAAGAAATGAGTAGTTCTAGTTTTACAAAATCAGATATTGGTGCTCAAGCTGCGTGGAAAGGCTTTTCGTCTCAAACTTTATATATTGCTTATAAATTGCTTACGGATGAAGACGGTTACGAATATTACCCTGAAGATATCGAAGATCTGGTTATAAAAAAAGACGGATCTGTTGTTGAGGCCATTCAAGTTAAAAATATATCTTCCGATCTAACACTTTCAAGTCTTGCTTCAGCTAAAACATCTAAGGGTGGAGAGGGCTTTTTTAATCGGATGTGTAGTTTACACGCCGTAGATAAATCCTTTTCCGGTATAAAGATTGTTTATTTCGGGAGTTTGGGTGCAGAGTTTCAAGAAGTCGCCAACGATAACAAAGAAATGAAAAAGATATTGACTAATCGGTTGAAAGAAAAGCATAAACTGTCAGCCGAAGACGCCACTTGGTTAATCGATTCCTTGAAATTTGAAAAAGTTGGCCTTAAGGAACTCAAACAGAACCTAAGAGAACACATCCGAAGTTATGTATCTGTAATGCCGGCACCTGAACTGGCTCAAGAATTGTTAGTGCAATACATTTCTAGGTTATCCAACAGTAAAGGCTATACAACTTTAGCAATGTGGAAAGACAAAATCCATGAAATTGGAGTAAGTATTTCTGCCATTGATGGTTTTTACAAAGAATATAATAAGTCTCTCGTATGCTTGAGTGAACTGAAACTTAATACCAGTCAAGAGCAGCTTCAGAAAGAGTTTTCACAAGGAGTTTCTGTCCATCCATCACATATTCGAAACGGTGTGGATGTCAAACGAGACTATTGGCTAAAAAAGATTCAATTTGCCATTGAGAAAAACGGCGTAGCAGTAATTAAAGGAGTTTCAGGTCAAGGAAAATCCGCTTTATGCTACCGTTATTTGCTTGATACATATCCGGAAGGATGCGTGTTTTGCGTCCGCACAATCGCTACGGAAACGCAAGCCCAAAACCTTGTGGCTTCACTAGATGGACTTGGAAAGCATAATGAAAATCTTATTATTTATATTGATGTGCAACCGGGAGAAATGCTATGGGCATTTCTAATTCAAGAATTACAGACTCGTGGATTAGAGATACCTGTTTTGGTCTCAATTCGTGATGAAGACTATAATGCCACGCCATTGAATGGAAAAGCTATTAAATACGATGTGGTTGAACTAGCGCTTTCAAAGGAGGAAGCAGAGGATATTTATAATATTTTTACAAGTGAGAGACCACACCCAATTTATAGAACATTTGAAGAAGCATGGATTGCCTTCGGAAGTGGCGGACCTTTAATTGAATTTGTATACTTGCTTTCAAACAATCAAACTTTGACGGCTCGCCTACACTACCAAATTGATGCACTCATTAAAGAGAAAGTATCCGATGATTGGTTGGAATTGTTACAGTTGGTATGTTATGCTGGCCGTTTAGGTGCCAATGTAGATTTTCTGTCGGCAAAAAAAGAGGTTCATTGCTCGACCATGCAGTCAGCCATACAACGATTAAAAGATGAGTATCTTATTAGAATTATTGATGAGAACAAGATTGAAGCTCTTCATCCGGTTCGTGCGCAAATTGTATTTGATACTATCTGTTTACAAACTGGTACGACCGAGAAAGATATTGTTTTCAAGACGGTACCTTGTGTGGAGTCTAAGAATATACGAATTATTTTGCTGGATTACTTTTCTCAGCAACCATGCAATTTAGATGATTTGCATCAACTTTCTCAATGTGAATTTACCGATTGGATTGGATATGCGAGTGCAATAAAAACTATGCTTTGGTTGGATGCAAAACGCTATGTTGATTGTAATATGGCGGTTATCCAGAATTTAATTAAGAAACGCGGTAAGGGATGGCTTTGCTTTTTACCACTTGACCTTTCTGGGGTCTATCATTCTAATGAAATCATTGCGAGCACTATGAAAGAGCTTTCGATATTCAAAGACAAGGAAGCGCTACAAAGTGCTATTGATGAAATAAAGAATTCACTTACATCACTAACCATAGATTATCAAGCAACAGACTATTTCGTTAAAAACTGTCGTCATCCGAATCTGCTGCCACAAACAGATGAGGATAAATCATCATTTGGATATGCGCTATTTTGGATGGCAAAACGCGATTGTGAAGTTCGTATGCTCATAGCACCAGACGAGATAGCACAATGTATATGTTCCGGCGACCTCCAAGCGGCTGCAGATGTTGTAAGAGGTCTTTCTGAACACACAGCATTTTCAGCAGCTTATCAAACAGCGGTAAACAGATTGAATAATAAATTGATTTCAGAAATGAATGTAATATTTTTTACTGAGGATGAGAATGAGATCATATGTAAATTCATTCCGCCCCTTGAAAATGAAGTGACGATTTCAGAAAAAACCAAGAATCTAAACCAATACTGGCGAATTAAAATGCTAGATATTCTTGAACAGATGTATCCACAAAAAGAATACATTGATATTGAATTACTTGGTGTTGATCTTCTAGATGATTTGGCAATAGAGCCGTTAGATTACAAGCTTCGTATGCATAAAGATAGGAGATACAACACTTGGGTTTCAGAAGTCAATGGATGGGTTAAGATTAGAATTGATTATACCCAACGTCCGGAATCTTGGGGGCAGTATGTGGCAGAAGTCGATGAAATCCGAACAGATGTTAACGAATTGATTGAGCAAACGATAAGATTAATAGATGATATTTATAAAAAAGGAAGATTTACCAAAGAAAGATGGAAGCGAATCGAAAGCCGTGTCGGTGTATTTAGAATGCACACATTCGCTGAAAATCATCTTCCGGTTTCTGCAGTAGATCCATATTGCATTTATTCAGAAGGAAAAAATAATTTACCTGCATCTGAATATTTTCCGATGCGACAGTTGCTCTCCGTTGAAAAATACAAGCGTTTTAGGAAATGTTTCAATGAAGTATATTCTTCTTTGGATAACTTCTATAATCAATTTGCTGAAGTACTTCTGGTTCGAATTAAGAAGCAGGATATATCTTTGATTAAGAATCCAAGGCTAGCCATGTTTAATCTCTATTCTGCCGCCAAAGCTTTTAGTAGTTTTTGCTATGAATATGATTCCCTGTTTTCAGAGTATAGTGCTCTGAGTACTTCTTTTAAGCAGGAAGAATTAGAAAATCTTCTCACATTATTAAATGTTTGGCGTCAGGTTCTTGACACTTCGCCTAAAGGAGAAGCAATAGCTTATAAAGCCAAATTACGGTATCGTAAAGGCAAAACATTTTTTCAAGATATTCTTGCTAGAATACCCGATGAAGTTGGGGGAGAGCTTTTCGTAACTAATCATCATGCATATATTGTAAAAGAATATAGTCTGGATGAGGATAATACGATCGAGCAAGAGTATGCAAGTCTGGTTCAAAAATTAAGAGGCATTTTCAAAAATGCTGTGTTACCATCTAGCGATAGGTGGTATTGCGAAACACAAACTATAGAACTGGCGTACATCCCAGTAATTTCTGGGGGATATTCACCTACGGCATTTTCTATTCCGTTTTATAAACTTTTTGATTCTGATATTTCAACTTTTGGAAAGACAATGCTACCATGCGAAATGGAATCCGAGGTACAAAAAAAATTATTCAACAAAACAGATGTACTTACATGGATTTCTGCAATACAAAAAGTTCAAATGATTAAAGTATATCTTAAGCGATTGCATCAGATTGTTCAAGTTGAGCCAAGCGAGAATTGCATTCGTATATTCGAATTGTTTTGTAAAAAAACAGAAGAGGAAATTCAAAATTTATGGATCGAATTCACTCAGTGTGCGAGGATTGTAGATGAGCTTATTACAGATGATGATGAAATTCTTAAAATGATAGAGGCAGTTAAAACATTTTTGAATTGTTACGAAGATATAATTGATTGCATTAGGAACAAGACTAATATAGAAGAGATTATTCATATAATCGATGTCCTTACCTCTGTTATGTTGTTATTGCAATCATTGATATCAATAGGGGAGAGCACTAGTAAGTGAATCAATCAATGTATTTAACTGATATTGGTATAGGAGTACAGAAATGCTGATTTATGAAGGAACAAAAGACAATTTTTTGTCAAGCGTAGAGCAGGATACAATCGCTGTGGAAATCGAAAACAATATTTATGAAAGAATGCATCGACATACAGCGAAGAATGAATTCCGTGCATGGGAAAATTCTATGGAATATATGTATAAGGTATTGAATGATCAGGATATTCCATCTGATGCGGGAATTGCTATAGAGTACAATATTCCACAGACGTCCAAACGAGTGGATTTTCTGATATCCGGTTATGGGAATAAGGAAGATGCAAATGTCGTTTTGATTGAACTGAAGCAATGGGACGAGCTGGAGGCAATTCCGGGGCGGGACGGGCTGGTACAGACATATACCGGAAATGCTGTGAGGCAAGTGGTTCATCCTTCCTATCAGGCTTGGTCATATGCCATGTTGATTAGTGATTACAATGCTTCTGTACAGGAAGGAATGGTTTCCATATTTCCGTGCGCTTATCTGCACAATTACAGACGACATGATCAGGATCCGCTTGATGCTGAACAGTATGAAACTTATCTGGAAGATGCACCGGCATTTACACGCGGGGAAGTCGCAAAGCTGAGAGATTTCATTAAGAAGAGTATTCGAACTGGTGATAATAAAGAATTAATTTATAAGATTGATTCGGGACGCATTAAACCATCGAAAAGTCTCCAGGATTCTATTGCAAAAATGCTGAAGGGTAACCGTGAATTCATTATGCTGGATGAACAGAAGGTTGTTTACGAAGAAATCCTGAATGAATCCAGACAGTCTGTCAAAGATGATAAAAAACGGGTTGTGATTGTAAAGAGTGGTCCAGGAACAGGTA
This sequence comes from Lachnoclostridium phocaeense, assembly GCF_959599685.1. Classification (NCBI taxonomy): domain Bacteria; kingdom Bacillati; phylum Bacillota; class Clostridia; order Lachnospirales; family Lachnospiraceae; genus Lachnoclostridium; species Lachnoclostridium phocaeense. Next base: position 10,051 of record NZ_CAUGIN010000006.1, on the reverse strand, counting down.
AAAGTGTGGTGGCTGTAAATCTCCTTGCAGAATTAACAAAAGAGGATCAGTTTTGCCAGTATGTATCCAAAAATTCAGCACCAAGAAATGTATATCGGAAAAAGTTAAAAGGAAGTATCAGGAAAAGCAGTGTCGATAATATGTTCAAAGGTTCAGGTATTTACACAGAAACCGATAATAATATGATTGATACGATCCTGGTGGACGAAGCACATCGCCTTAATGAGAAATCAGGAATGTTCCATAATATGGGAGAAAACCAGATTAAAGAAATTATTCATGCGGCGAAATGCAGCGTGTTTTTTATTGATGAAAGCCAAAGAGTTACACTTCAGGACATAGGACGGGTAAATGAAATCAGAAAATGGGCGGAGAAGGAAAAAGCTCAGGTTACAGAGATGGAACTGGTGTCTCAGTTTAGATGCAACGGTTCTGATGGATACCTTGCCTGGCTGGATCATACGCTGGAAATTCGGGATACAGCAAATTTTGATATGGAGGATATCGATTATGATATCCGAATTCTTGATTCTCCGGCAAAAATGCAGGAGCTAATTATCGAAAGAAATCGTACCTCGCATAACAGAGCGAGGATTCTGGCTGGTTATTGTTGGAACTGGAAAAAAGAAGGAGTTAATGATCCATCTGTACATGATATAATAATCGGAGATTTTGAAATCAGCTGGAATCTGAAAAATACGACTACGTTTGCCATTGACGAAGATTCCATTCATGAAGCGGGATGTATTCATACCTCTCAGGGATTGGAATTCGATTATGTAGGAGTCATCATTGGGGATGATATGCGTTATGAAAACGGAATGGTCGTTACAGATTTTACAAAAAGAGCCAGAACAGACCAGTCTTTGAAGGGAATTAAAAAACTGTATAAAGAGAATCCGGAGCTGGCGAAAAAAGAAGCGGACGAAATTATAAAAAATACATATCGGACATTAATGACACGCGGTATGAAAGGCTGCTATGTATATTGTACAGATCAAAGGCTGGCAGCTTATCTTAAGAAATGTCTGGAGACACGGAAAAGTGAGGACAAAAAATGACAAAAGAAACGATAGAACAGGTATTAAAATTCAGAGATGACCGAAACTGGAAACAGTTTCATAACCCGAAAGATCTGGCCATTTCCATCAGCCTGGAGGCAGCGGAACTGCTGGAAGTATTTCAATGGAGTGCAGACGATGTCTGGTGTGAGGAGAAAAAAGACAAGGTCAGGGAAGAACTGGCGGACGTACTGAATTACTGTATTTTAATGGCAGATACCTGTGGATTGGATCTGGATGAGATCATTCAGGAAAAGGTGAAGAAGAACGCTGAAAAGTATCCAGTAGAAAAGGCATATGGACATAAAGAAAAATATACGGAGCTGGGAGAATGACATGCAGTTACCACATTCTGATATATTGGATATAGCCCATTTTTCCAGATTGTTTGATAACAAAAGCGAGTGTTACAAGTTATTCTGGTTTCAGGCGATCGCGCGGAAAATAAAAGAAGGACAGACAACAATTACATTTGAAACATTGATTGATGAAATGATTGCAGATGCCTGGTATATGGTTTTGGAGTACCGGTTGAATCTTGGGCCTAATGATGCACTGGAACGGATGGTTCACCGGCTGCGTGAGATCAGTAATATGAAATCCTGTGAGAAGAAAGATGTTGTTCTGGAGTATGTGAAGACATGTAAAGATAAAGAAGTTTTAGCCATGAAACGGACGTTATCTTACAATGTTCCCTATCGTTTACAGGCGCCTTTTATGGAATCCATGAAAGGAAAAGAATGGAACAGATCCGGGGAAAATCTTGCGAAAAGAATCAACCAGGAACAAAGACTGATGTATTATTTCCTGCAATTCAGTGGCCTGAATACCCAAATCCGGATACAGGAAGAATGGGCGGATTATATTGACCTTAATTATAAAATCATACAGGGATGGGTGGAATTGAATCTGATCCAGTATCTTCAGAAAAGGAACCCCAGTGTTCCGGGAATCGTGGACAAGCTTTATCCGCCGAAAGAGCGGAACCTCGAAAAGGTGAAAAAGTATTGGAAAATGCTTGTTTCCATAAAACCTGTCTGCGAAATCTATGGGGAAAATCCACTCAATGAAAAGAATATTTCCATTGATCATTTTGTACCATGGTCCTACGTGGCACATGATGAATTGTGGAATCTGACGCCCACAACCCGGAGTATCAACAGCAGTAAAAGCAACAGCCTTCCGGACTGGAATATGTATTTCCCATTATTATGCAAAATGGAATATCTGTCTTATGAATTGATGTGGGAATATCCGGAAGTACATAAAGCCTTTGACAAATGTGCGAAGGAGCATCTGAACAATCAGGAGATCAGGCATAAACTTTATCAGAGTGGTCTGTCGGAAAGGGAGTTTTCCGGGCGTTTGGAAGAGGTTATGTTTCCGGTCTATCAATCGGCAAAAAGTATGGGATTTTCCAGTTGGAGCTTGAGGACATAAGATGATGAGTAACTATTACGAAAGTAATGCAGAACGCTATGCGGCAGAAACAATTTCCGCCGATATGTCGGAACAGTATCAAAGATTCCTGCCACTGTTAAAAAAAGGAGCAAAGATTCTGGATGTGGGAAGCGGCAGCGGACGTGATGCATGTTATTTCCAGAAACAGGGATATCAGGTGACCGCATTGGAACCATCTAAGAATCTCTGCAGAGAAATCCGGAAAGTGTTTTTTGGAGAAATTGTATGTTCAGATATCCAGAGCTATCAGCCGACGGAACGGTACGATGGGATATGGGCGTGTGCGTCATTGATTCATCTGAAGGAAGAAGAAGTGCTACATTTTTTTGAAAAGATTGATTTGTATCTAGAGGACAGTGGGATTATATATGTTTCTGGGAAAAGTGGAATTTCCACAGGAGAAGTGGAGGACGGACGTTTTTTTCTTGAGTTTACTGAACAGCTGGTAGAGAAAATCCTGACGGTAAATAAACAATTACAGCTGGAGCAGCTGTGGTATACCGAAGATGTAAGCGGAAGACGGGGATTTCGGTGGCTGAATGTGGTTTTAAGATTGAGAAGAAATAACTCTTAATGATAAGCGGTAAGAGCAATGAAAGTGTGACGTATAATAAATTTCGCAAAAATAAAATTTTATAATAATGAAGACATGGCCTATAGCCGTTTGGAAGAATATACCGCCTCCAACGAACTAAGATATGATACAAGGCGTGTAACCTCAAAGAACAGATTGCAGGTTATACGCTCTTTTTATAAGAGAGTTCTCTGTGTTGCAAGTTGGAAAAATTGTGATGAGATTTTATTTTACTTTTTTAACGCATTATGAGACAAGGAAGATGTGACATCGGATGAATATGTAATTTTTTGTAAGTGGCTTTGTTGTGAAAAGTTTATTCTGATATGAAGTAGAAACCGCCCTCTTAGATCAGTTTCTAAGGCGGCGGTTTTATTTATTATATTTGTCAACGGTAATTATATTCTTGGTTTATTATGACTTCTAATTACAATCAAATGCAAATTTATAGATGTTAGGAAATACATGGGGATTAACCTGCCTTGCTGCAATTAATAATCCTCGCAGACGTTGCTTGCCCTTATAATCCTCTGGATGGGACTGTAGATTTTTATATTCTTTAATTATTCTAAGGCGCATAGAATTTTTAAGTGTTGGTTGCCCTGAAGAATCAATTACAACGCCTGTTACTAATTTAGGATATAGTTTTGTATATTTTTTTACCTTAGTTTTGGAAATCTGATATCCATATTTTCGCACTATGGAAATAACTTTCTCAGTAAAGCGATGAGAAATCCTATATTCGCTTGAAAAAGTAACATCATCTACATATACGGTCATCATTACATTATTTTTGCTGGCTATCGTCTGCATCTCATCAAACATGGAGTGGTTGACCAAATAAGATAATATTTGACTAGTCGGAGCTCCTGAAATTAAATGATTTTTGCAGGAAACGCCTTTGCTATTTAAAAAAACATATATATCCTCAAGATTACTTACCTTGGCTTTTTCGATATTAATAGTAGTAAAATTGGTTAATATTTCTGCTACATCGGGTGAACAGCATAAATCGTAATAAAAAAAACGATAAACTACTTCTCGGCTTATGGTGGGAAAAAATGCAGTTAAGTCTATTTTGAACAGCATCTTCCGATTATTACTACTAGTATGAAGAAATGCATTGTCTGCATATGAACGCCCTTTTATTCCCGAAAAAATATTATCTGGAACAATAATTTTTCCCAACATTACTTTCATTCTCTTTTGAATTGCCTTTAATTTATCACTAGGGGGTTCAATCAAACGTGGTTTACCATTTTTATCGATATATGGAGATATTAACGATGCGACATAGTCTTGTTTGAAAAGTCTGCTGTCCTCTATATGCAATAGGCGCTTAAGCATTTTTTTAGATTGTAGTCCATAAAGTGGACATTCAGTGCAATATATCAAAATGTTACACCTCATTTCATAAAAAAGTGCTGGTGTTAGCCACCTATTGCTATGCTGACGATCCAACGGACAAAATCAGCAAGCAATTCAGGACAGCATAGTGATATAGCCAGTATGGCTGCTGCAACAATCAGCGCAATAGCAATTGTAACAGCAACAGGCATTTTTGAGGAAGTTTCAGTAACGTTGACTTTCACTTCTACATTATTGTTGTTGCCATAAATATGGACAACAGGATTGTCCGTCTTTTTCACGAACTCACCTCCTTCGTTATTATTGGCCCTCAATAATTGAGGGGACTTCCCATTCCGCCAATAACAAAGGAACTTTGCAGCCGTATATCACATTTTACACCAGCACAAATCCGACTTCCCAAACTATTTGTTATAGTCTGTTCTGTCTTACATGTTTCTGTACTATTACCGTTCATACATGTACATGGCCACACACATTCACGCCTTAGTACGGTGCGACTGTGGGGGCGGTATATGAAGAGTGTACGGGAACATATGCCGTAAACAAATGCATCTATACCAGGAGGTACGATGCCGCCCGTGTTGCCACGAACCAAACGAAGTCTAATCTGACTGCACATACTGACAATAGAAGTATATCATGAAACTGTCTTTTTTTCAAAGTATATCAAATAACTTGTAAATGGCGATAGTTTTTATAATTATTCATTATATTAAAATTAGGTGAGTACATTGGATTTGAAAATGGCATCAAGAATAATGAATCAATATTAGGCATTTTAAAGACGATTTTGATAAGCGCGTATTATTTGATCAAAGAGATCTACAGGGTCTTCTTCAAGTGCTATTGATAGTGATATTAGTTTTTCTATGCTAATCCAGTTTTTCCCCAATTCAACATTAGCAAGATGGCGTGGAGAGATCCATTGCTCACCAGCGAATAGTTCATCACTTCGTAGATCAATGAATGCCTCTCTTGTTTTGTACATATTTCCTAAAGCTTTCCTTTTTGCAGCAAGTAGTTGCCCAACTCGTACTAATCCAGGATTATAATTTTTTCGTTCAGCCATATTAATCGAACCTCATGTATGCACCATGGTGCATTGCTTATATTAATAATATAAAGTATAGTGAAGTTAAGATCAAGATCTAGTTAATAGACAGGGTATAATATTTAGGAGGTATTTATGGTTAAACAGATAAAATTTAAAGTAGATTCATTGAGAACATTGACATCTCCATATAAGCGTACTGATAAAGATGAATCATCTTTGGAAACTATTTATTATTTGTTGATAAACATGAAAGATCTTCCAGATGATATTCCAATGGATGTAAATCCTAGAGTTCCGAAGATGGGTACTAATGTTGCAAAAAGACTTATAAAAGCAGTTGTTGAACCTGAAACTGATTTTTACATTAATAATCGAGGAATTATTATTGCAGCAAAGTCCTTAAGTTTTAATAGTGCAGAATCAGAAGTTACTATTGATATTGGAAATCAAGATGATGAGAATGACAAATTTAATTATGGAATTCTTGATGGGGGTCATACCTATACAGCAATTATTCAAAATAGAGATAAAATTCCAAAGGATATTGAAAAGTTTGTTCGAATGGAAGTAATTACAAATGTTGTGAATATCACTAGACTTTCCGATGCAAGAAATACTTCAGTTCAGGTATCAGATATTGCATTGTTTAACTTAGAGGACAGCTTTGAAGATGTTAGAAGGGCCATTCAGGAACAACCCTACGCAGATAAAATAGCATATAAAGATAATGAAAATAAACCGATCAGTATCTCAGAGTTACTCAGATTGATGTATGCATTTGATGTTGAAAAATATCCTGATGATAATATTGCTCCAATTCAAAGCTATTCAGGAAAAGCACAAGTTTTTAAGCGATATAGGGATGCTTTTAAAAGTGTGTTCTACAAATCTTTGACAAAACAGTTGCCTAAATTAGTTGATTTGTATGATTTGATTGAGAGAGAGGTTGGAGATAAGTATGTAGAATATAAAAAGAATTTAGGTGTTTCAATTCCTAGATTTGGAGCTGTAAAGGGAGTGGAATCTGTTGAAAAGGGAACAAAAACGGAGTTTTTAGAAAATAAAACTTATTATTCTGTGTCAAGTGGGTATATTTACCCCATTTTTGGAGCCTTTCGCTCATTGCTAAAAATTGATGAAGAAACCGGAAAGGTATATTGGCTATACGATCCAATTGAAATTTGGGGAGAAGTGGGAACGAGTATTGTTCAAAATACATTTGAAACTAGTTCGAATCCTCAATTAGCAGGAAAGGATAAGCAATTATGGTTATCTAACTATAGAATTGTAGAAACGCAGAGTTTGCGAAAGCTTTTGAAGGCACGAAGATAGTTTTTGGAGGTGTGATTTATGAATAGGATGAAAGCGACTATGCCGCAGAATTTTAAGAAGGATATTGATTGGATTATAGATGCTTATGAACTTGCAAAAGTGTCTTTGCCTGATGGTTTTCAGAAGGATGCTATTCAAAATGCTGTTGGTGCCAGAAGTAAAAATACTTGGGTAGAATGGAAATGCAAAATTGATTTGATTAATAATGATAAGGGATCCTTTTTGGTAATTGAAGATGAAGGAACGGAAGGATTAACAGGACCCAATATTTCTGCCACAGAGATTTCGAGGAAAATTGACAATGAAGAAATGATTGATCCAACGTGGCGACTAGCTAGATTTTCATCAAGAAATGTATCTGGAGGAAATCAAACGGGTGCAGGAAAATATGGTGTAGGAAAATCTGTCTATTTTGCGGCATCGAATGATTATGATTATTGTTTTGACTCACTTCGTGCTGACGGAATCTATCTGGCAAATAGAATGAAGTGTGGGGAGATGTATGAGATTGCTTTTGAAGGGGAAGAAGCTATCAGATATATCGCGGATGCAACTGGACTTTCTGCAAAAAAATCTGTCGGTACAAGAGTTATAATTTTTAATCCTAAGGAAGAAATAATTAAAAGTATAAAAGATGGAAGTATAGTTTCTTTTATCCAGGAAAGCTGGTGGAGATGCATTGAAAAAATGCCAGATAATTCGGGCATCTATATTAATGGAAAGAGAGTAGAGGTGCCCAAATTCAAACCATTTGAAAGAGAGTATGAAATATTAAAACCTGAAAAATATGCAGAAGGATATAGGGTGAAAAAGTTTGGCTTTTTTATCAATAAAAAGGGTGAAAACCTTTGGCATGGAGTATCATATTACAGAAGAGGGATGAAAATTGGTACAGTTGATGTTTCTGATATTCCGTCAGCTATTAAAGACAGATTTTGGGGTTATATTGAAGTAGATAAAGAATGGGAAGAAGGACTTGCAGATATTGAGGATGCAGTACATTATGGCGTAAAATCTGGAAAAAAGCACACTACCATATATCAAAATATGAGATTATATGTATCGAATAAAATCAATCAGTTGCTAGTGGATTGGGGCTACATAAAGAATAAAGAGTATGAAGATAAAAAACTTCAAGAAGCATTGAAAGATATTACTGCTGAACTTCAAGATCTTTTTGAGGATATTGGGTTTGAGGATCTTGGTAGAGGTTCGAAAAAACCAGATTTTAGTGTGCGGTGGAAAGGGATAGAATACCCGATGTCTGGATCAAAGAAAGTGACGACAGGTGATGTTATTAAATTGGGGTTTAGAATAGCTAATGAATATTTAACGGATAGAAAATTCGACTATTCTATAAGTATAGTATCTAAAGATGATAACCGTATCGTTTCAGAGTTAAAAAAAGATTCAGTTAAGATTACATCTGGTTCATATTACGACGAACAATGCATTCTTACTGTAACACCAAATAATGCGGTAAGATATGAAGAAAATAATATAGTTCTTAAGGTAAAAGTAGTTGGAAGTACAAAAGAAAAACATAAAGAGTTGACATTCTTCTATGATATTGATAAAGAAGATAATGTTAGGAAAGAAGTTGTTTTGTCGTTACATACTATGGATTTTCCAAGGGAAAATAGTCGAAGAGTTGATTTTGGAGAAAAATTGAGTAATATTTCTTATCTGATTGATAATAAAAGAAATTTTCCTTTGGACTTTAGTGTTAATATGAGCATTCATAATTGCGAGGATAAAAGTAATCCCAAAATATTGGATATAGGTCAGTTTAGAGGACATGTTGAGCCATATGAAGAAGTAGTAATAAATGAGATTCCTGATATTGTTATGGAGAAAGAGAATCTAAGTAAATATCTTCTTTCTGGAGTAATAGAAATTAGAGCAAGATTAATTGCAATGTCAGATAGTGATGAATATGAGAAAGGGGATAGAATTACTCATTATTATCAAAAGATATATCTTAATAAAGATGATAAAAGTGGAAAAGAAGGTGCATTTGAACCGAGAACAGCAGATGATCCAAATGATTATCGAAGGTCATGGTGTAAAGGTGGAAGTCGATTGATTTTCCTTAATTGTGGACATCCTGCATATAAGGCTGCTCAAATAACGGATGAAGAGTGGAGAAGTTACATGAAACAGGAGATGCTCAAGCAATATGTGATGCTCTATCTTGAAGAAGGAAAATATTCGATGTTTGGGAATGGAGAAGATATAACTAAGATGGATCCTATTGAGGCTGGAAAGTGTATAATGGATAAAGTTGAAGAGGTTTATCAAAAAAGTTTCTAGAGGGGGTGAGAAATATGGCGGTTTTAGTCGAATTAGATGAAGAAGGAAGAAAAATATATCGCGGATTTTTGTCATCAGAAGAGACAAAAAAGGCAGATTTATTATTAGGATATTTGAAGGATGAAATACCTAAAATTGGGAAACAGCTTTCCGAACAATATGGAGATGGTGTTCTTTATAAGTACTTTATGGGAAAAAGGTTATCTTTACTTTTAGATGAGTATGAAATTGAAGATAGAGAGCGTGTATATTTTTGGAATGAAATAAAGAATTTCGCTGCTGATAAAGTAAGAAAAAGAGATGATGGAGAAAATTCAAAAACTAGAAAATTTTATGAACAGTGTTATCAACTCTCAAGGTTGGATCAATCTATCGTTGAGAAACTTAGCTGGAGACAGTGGCAGGATCTATTGGATAGAAAATCTAATAGGGAAGATGATCGTATTTTTCTTTGGATCGGAATCCATGAACCTAAAATAAAAGAAAAGGAATGGAGACCGTTTGAGAAAGCACTTCATGCGTTTTTGAAGAACAAAGATACTTCAGTGTTTGACGATGAAGAGCTTTTTGAAATATACGAGATGATTCTTTTAATGGCACAGCAATGGATTAATGAGTTTGAAAAGTTTCGAAAAGATTTTCCCCATAGTGCTAAAATAAAAACTAAAGCAAAATGGGAATCAAAATATTATGATACATGCTTAAAATGTCGCAAGGCAAATAGAAAAAATTTAACCAAAGAAGAATGTATTATTGTATTTGAAACATTGATGAAAGCGGGGATGAAATAGAAATGATGGGATAAAGATAAACGGAAAATATCTGAAGAATGTGTTTGGAGAATTTTCTGTAAATTTGTGCAGTGAGATTATAAATTGCAACAAT